>CAZFGM010000537.1:0-5272 GCA_964518515.1 uncultured Alcaligenaceae bacterium
GCCGGTGTCGCGCACCGAGAAGTGCAACTCCACCGCCGTTGTCCATTGTCCGTCGCCCGTGGCCGGTGATGGGTCGCCCCTGGGTGAGGGTGCTTCGGCAACGGACCACGGACCACGGCCCACGGACACATCCACGACCACCTCGCCCTGATCGGTGAACTTGAGGGCGTTGCCGACGAGGTTGACGATGATTTGCCGCAGGCGGCCCGGATCGCCGACGAGGGCATCGGCCACGTCCGGGGCGATGTGGCAGGCCAGCTCCAGGCCCTTCTTGTGGGCGCGCTGGGCCAGGGTTTTTAGCGTGTCGCCGATGCTGTCGCGGAGGAGGAACTCGGTTTGGTCCAACTCCAGCTTGCCGGCCTCGATCTTGGAAAAGTCGAGAATGTCGTTGATGACGGTCATCAGGGTGTCGGCGGAGGTTTTGACCAGGGTCAAGTAGTTGCGCTGCTCGGGCGTCAGGTGAGTTTCCAGGGCCAGGTCGGTCATGCCGAGGATGCCGTTCATGGGGGTGCGGATTTCATGGCTGACGTTGGCGAGAAACTCGCTCTTGGCCCGGCTGGCGGTCTCGGCGGCCTCTTTGGCCTGGCGCAAGGCCGCCTCGGCCTGTTTGCGTTCGGAAATGTCCCGCGAGATGCCGAAGGTGCCCACGATCTGCCCGGTCTTGTCGCGCAGCGGCATTTTGGTGGTGGAAATCCAGCGCTCGCGTCCCTGGCGCAGGGTTTCCTTTTCTTCTTTGGCGATCAACGGCAGGGTCGTGCGGATGATTTCCTGTTCGTCCTGGAAGGCATCCTGGGCATGCTCGGGGGTGAAAAAGTCAAAATCGGTTTTGCCCAGCGCTTCGGCGGGGTCCGTCAGGCCGAACCGATCCGCCAGGGCTTTGTTGATGCGCAGAAAACCGGCCTGGGCGTCTTTAAAGTAAATGTTGTCGGGGATATTGTCCAGGAGGGAATGGAGCAAGTAGCGTTCGTGTTCCAGGGCGCTTTCGGCCTGCTTGCGGTCGTCGATTTCCTTGGCCAGCTCGGCATTGGACCGGGCCAGCTCCTGGGTTTTGCTTTCCAGATTGCGGGTCCTTTCCTGAACCAATTCTTCGAGGTGGAGACGATGCTGTTCCAACTCGGCGTCTCGTTTTTGTATTTGGGCCAGCATGGCGTTAAAGCCGTCGTACAGGATGCCCAATTCGTCATTGCCTTGTTTGTGCACGCGCAGCGAATAATCCCCCTGGGCGGAAATCGTTTGGGTGGCGCGGGCCAACTGGAGAATGGGCCCGGAAACCACCCGCTGCAAGCGCCACACCAGCAAGCCGGCGATGGCCAGGGCGACCAGCAGGATAATCACCATGACCAGCCCGCGCTGCTGCACCTGGGCATTGACGCGGTCCATGCTGGCGCGCAGGTAAATGGTGCCGATTGGGTTTTTGTCCTGAGTGATCCGCTTGACAACCTCCAGGGTCCCTTCGGCGGTGAAAACATGGCCCTCCTCCCCGGCGCGGGGAGGGGTGACGTCGGGGACTCCTTTGGCTTGGTACGTGGCAAAGACTTTGCCTTCGGCATCGTAAATACAGGCGAACACCACGGAGGGTTCCAACCGCAGTGAGGACAGGTCTTTCTCGGCCGCCGCGGGCAGGTTGAAACTCAAGGCCGCCGTGCTGTTTTCTCCGAACACGTCCGCCAGGGCGGACAGGTGGTTCACCAGAGACGACTTGAGGGTGCGGATATCGTTGGCCAGAAGTACCGCCCAGGAAATCACCAGGGTGCCGCTGATGACCCCGAGCAAGATCAGGATCAACTTGGTGCGAATCGAGGCATCGCGAAACGCGCGCATGGTTCGTCTTCTCAGGGGGCGTCGCGGACAATCTCGGCCAACTTCAGCAAGCGCACATCGATTGTCAGCCCGGCCCGTTTGGCGGCGTCCAGGTTGATTTGCAATTTCGGGTAGTTTTCCCGGATCACCATGTTAATCCCCGCCCCCTTCTGGGCCAGGCCCTCCGTGTCGCCGACCAAGAGAACCGGAGCGCCCTTGGTGGCGGTCAGGGCTTTTGCCAACCGCTGGCTGGCCGTCTCGTTCTTGCCGGCGGACGGGGCGATGAACAACAGGTGGCAGGGTTTATAATCCTGGATCGCTGGGAAATGCAATACCACGATTTTTTTATTATGGATGATTTGTCCTTCCACCCGTTTCAGATGGTTGCCGAAGGGGTCCGGGCCCAGAATCCCCAGGACAAACGTCTTGTCATTGCCGGGCAGCGCATTCTTGGGCCATTCGACGAAACGGAAAAAATGGGGTAAAAAAGCGGCTTTGATCAGGTACTCGCGGTCGCCCTCCTGGGCCAGGCTGCGCGCGGGCCCGGCGACCAGGCCGATCCCGGCCAGCACCGCCAACCACAGGCCGATCCACGGGGGATAGCGAACCATAGGGGCCTCGAAAGGGCGTTCATCCGCCGCAAAAACCAGCTTAATTGATGTTACCGTGACAAGCAACGGTCACCCCGGCTTTTCGAACGGAATGGGTTCATCTCCCTTGCCTACCAGCGAAGGGTGAGCGTGGCGTAGACCCCGCGCGGCACTTCGGTGATGGGGAACGATTGCGACCCCCCGGGAGCCACCCCCACTTCGAGGTGGTTATCGTCCAGCAGGTTTTGACCGATGACGGCCAGCTCCAGGTTCGGCCGCGGCCGCCAAGCCCAGCGCAGGTCCAGGGAAAAATAGCTCGGCACTCCGAAACCAGGCAGGACATCGACATAGCGCGTGATCAGGTCGAATTCCATGTTGCAGCCCAGGTCCCAGGAGGATTGCAGGTAGACCTGGTTTCTTGGGCTTCGTTTCTCGGCAATTTCCGCGGAGGCGGCCAGGCCGGCGGCGCGGTGCACCTGCAGGACCAGGAAAGAGTATTGGCCGTACAGCCGCCAACACTCCGTCAGTTTCCAGTTGGCGGCCAGCTCGCTGCCGTAGCTTTCGCCGCTGAGGCCGTTTTCTTGTTTGAGCGGGAGCAGGAAGGTTCCCGGGACCGGTCCCGGCACGACCGGGCCGGGCCGGGCCGTCACCAGGTTGTCGTACACGTTGTAAAACAGCGCCAGGTCCCAGGAAAATTTGTCCGTGGGCTGGGCGCGATAACCCGCCTCATAGGCCAGCACATCTTCCGAAATCACACCCCGATCGCCCACCAGCTGCGGGAAAAGGGGAGCACCCTTCAAGGCGGGGGGAAAGATCGGCAGGCTGGCAATCCGCAAGTCCTGTTCGAGCATACTTGGAGTTCGGACCGCGCGGGAAACCGCTCCCCAGACGGAATGGCGTTCATCGGGGGTCCAGAGCAACCGCCCGGTCGGCTGGTACTCGAAACCGGAAAAGCCGTTTTCCAGGAATTTGCAACCCGCCGTGAAAAACAGCCGATCTTTGACCACGGTCAACTCATCCTGCACGAAAGCGGAAGTGTAACTGACCTGGCGCTTGGGGTCGTTGGTGGTAAACTGGTTATCAAAGGCGGTTCCGCCGTTGTTAAAGTCGATGAAGCGGTAGCCGAGACCATAGATGACTTGTTGCCGGTGGGTTAACGGGAATTGTTGCTGAAAGTCCACATCAAAGGTGTTGATTTCAAAAGGAAACGAAGTCGTGGTAATAACCCGGTGAAAGTTGTCATAATAGGCTGTCAGGGCCCAATCGGAGCGTTCGCCCAATTGGTGGCGCCAGCGCCCCAGGATGTATCCCCCCCTGGTGCTATCATCACCCAACAAGGTGGTGACGAAAGGTGGTGTGAGTATCTGCGTGAGATTGGAGCGGCCGAAGTCGCCTTGGAAAAGTTCGCCTTGCCAGGTGACCTTGTCACAAGCGCTAGCGTTCCAGTCGAAGCGGAAGCCGCCGCGGCCCTGCCGCCAGTCGTCGTGGGGCGAGCCGGCCGGGCCGAAGAAGGTGCCGCCTTCAAACCATTTGCCCCACACGCGGTAGTACAAATCTTCGCCGATTTTGCCGCCATGGCGGACCCCGGTCATGCCCTGGTCGCGGCTGCCGCCGCCCCCGATGAGCAGGCCTCCCTGGGTATCCTGGGCGCTCTTGGTGATAATGTTGATGATGCCGTTGACCGCGTTCTGCCCCCACACGGTGGCGCCCGGACCGCGGATCACTTCGATCCGCTCCACGTCTTCAAGGAGGAGGTCCTGATGTTCCCACAAAACGCCGGAAAAATTGGGATTGTAGATGGTGCGGCCATCGATTTGCACCAGCAGCTTGTTGGATAAGCGGTCATTGAAGCCGCGGGCGCTGATGGCCCACCGGCTCGAGTCGATGCGGGCGACGTCCATCCCCGGCACCATGCGGAACACGTCGGGAAGGCTGGTGGCCCCGGAGCGGCGGATCATATCCGGCGTGATCACGAAAATCGCCGCCGGCGAACGTCCCACCGTGCTTTCCTGCCGGGCCACGGTCGTGACCAACTGCTGGGGAGAAAGTGGCGGCCCTGACACCACCGGGGTCTGTAATAGTCTTTCAATATCCAGCTTGAAGAGGTCCTCTTTGGGGGGTGGAGGCTTTTCCTGGGCCGTCAGGGACTTTTCCTCCTCTCCAGCAGAGGGTAACACTATTTCCTGGGCCGCCGCAGGGGTGACTGCCAACAGCCCGCCGCCCAGCAGGAGAGCTACGGCGATACCACCGGTAAATCCGCCGAGTCGCCCGTCCATGGCTTCATCTCCCCTCTTTTAGGGAAAAACCATTTTCCGAAAAAACATGTTCTCACTGAAAGAATCGTCATTACTTTTTATTCCATTGAGGGGTTGAAAAAAAACCAGGAAGCCTCCCTTTCCCTGACCGGAGGCCGGGGCAATAGAATTGATTATTCCGGATGTTTCCAGGTCACCGGCTGTGCCGAGAAAGCGGGTCGAAAAGGTTTTCGGGGAAGATGCCGAAAAGAGGGCCCAAACTCCGCTACCAGGCCAATCTGGCAAGTTGGAAACCTGCCCTGCCAGACCAGGGGCCAGAAAATAAACAACTTTTTTTCTCTGGCTCCCTCGAAGATTGCTGGCCAATTTCTACAAAACCAGGGAAGTTAAAGCTACCATTTTTGGAGACTGTAGCAAAGTAATTGGGAAGGAGGATAGTTTTGGCTTGTTTTCAGCCCCGTTCACGGGGCTTTCCGCGCCAGCGGTGTAGGCCCGTCCCTTGAGGGCGGGTTGTGGGAAACTCCTTCTTGATTTTCAAACCCCGTTCACGGGGTTTCTCGCCGTTCGGCTTTTAGCCGCCGAAGCCTAAAGGCAAACTGCGAGAAGCCCCGTGAACGTGAACGGGGC
>CAZFGM010000538.1:0-5238 GCA_964518515.1 uncultured Alcaligenaceae bacterium
TCGTTCAGCAGCGATTTTTCCCGAAAACCTTCGATGCCACGGCGACTACACCCTATCCGTGTGACCGCGACGGCATTTGATCTGTATACGGCACGCAGTGGAAGGGACCACGGATCACCCGCCGCGTCGAGGCCACTGGCGCACCACGGACTACGATGCTGCCGGCCGCAGCCTGGCCTCGATGCTGCCGGCCGCAGCCTGGCCTCGATCAATGGGCTCGATTCTCAACTGGCAAAAAACACCACGGCGCTTATCGAAAGAAAGAATAGCCCGCAGAAGGCCGTGCCGGCTTGCATGAACCAGTTGGGACGCAGCTGCGGGGGAAGGAGCGTGCGGTTGACGTACAGGGTGTGCAGCGCCGAAAAGCCCAGGGCCACGTTCATCAGCACGGCGGAGATGATGGCGATCTGCAACGGCTTGAAGTACGTCAGAGCCACCAAACCCCAGACGCCGTAAAGCAGCAGGATGCCATAATAGACGTACTTGATCTGATGGCCGCTCATCTTTTGCGCTTGCGGGCTGGCGGTCCAGATGAGGTCGGTCCAGCGGCGGGCGACGATGTCCGCCGACACGATCTGGTTGGGGAACAGGATCAGAAAGGCGACCAGCAAGGTGGTAAGCCACAGCAGCCAGCCAAGATTTGGATAGCGATACTCCATGCCCTCGGCGGTCTGGGCGGCCACGGCGACGTCCGAGACCGGGGCATGGCGGAGAAACTCCAGCGCCAGCATGCACGGCAGGGCCATGCCCAGAAAGTTGCACAGCGCCCAGATCACCACCTGGTCCTCGACGATATAGCGCATCCAGCCGCGCCAGCGCGGCCGGCTGGCCGGGTCGGGACGGAAGGCCTGGCCGACATGCGACAGCGTGATGGTCCGGCCGCCGACCAAGCTGGGGATCGCGCCCACGTGCGCCCCCATGCCCCAGCCCTTGTCCCGAGCGAAGCTCGAGTACAGGGTGTTGGCCAGGCCGCCGGTGCCGGCAATGGCGGCGAAGGCGGCCAGCGTGGCCCAGGGCAGTGCCGGCAGCCGGCCGTGCTCCCGCCAGTAACCGATCAGGCTGACCTCTTCCACGCCTTGACGTTCGAGAAAGGCGCGGACCCGCCGGCCATGGGGCTCGGGCACGTCTTTCAGGTCGTAGGATTGGGAACCCCTGCTGTCCTTGACCGTGATCCCCTTCTCCTTCACTTGCCAGGAACCATCCTCACGGATCGTGCCGGTCAGGGATAGCGTCACGCCTTCGCGGGCGTCCTCGACAAAAAAGGCCCCGGGCTTGGCAAGTTCCTTGGCGCGCTCCTGAAGTTCCTTCAGCTTGCGGTGGTATTCGGCGGGCACGGCTTTTTCCGATTTGTATTTTTCGACCTTGTCTTTGTCCCGAATGGTGAATTCGGCCACCGTGGCCTCGCGGTCGGTCAACGTTCCCTTGAGGACGTAACTATTTGGGCCGTCACTCTCCTTCAAGGTAAAGTGCCGGCCGGCCACGATCGTATCGGCCCGCAGCGGCACCATGCCGACGTGGACGAAGCCGGCCAGCACTTCCCGCTGGTTGTTCCACGAAACCGTGAAGATGGCAAAAAAAATCAAGTACCCCAGAACGATGATCACCTTGAACGTCATGATGCGGAGCAGCATCTGGTACACGGTGCCGCCGAAGAATAGCGGCACAAAGGCGACCAGGAACAAGGCGTAACCCAGCCAGCGGACCAGCTCCCCCTCGGACAGGGAGAGACCCAGAAAGGCCAGCGGGTCGTCTTCGCGCGGCAAGTGCCCGAGAAAGACGGCCGCCAGGACCACGGCCGCATTCGATGCCATGAACGGCCAAATGTGGGCGACGTCCAGAATGGCGTAACAGACAGTCCACAGCTTGGGTCCGGGCCAGGTGCGAAAGAAGCCGACGTAGATCGGCTCGCCGCAATACAAGGTGTAGCGGATCATTTCCAGGTTGCAAAACACCTGGCCGAGAATGCTGAGCGTGGCCAGCCACAACAGCGTGGCCCCGTACTGGGCCGTCACCGACGGGCCAAAAAGCCATTCCCCCGCCCCGATCGACACGCCCACCAGCAATATGCCCGGGCCGATGACGCTGGTCCAGCGCCGCAAACCTTGCGCGGGCGGCGGCGGCAATTCGCCCACCGTCCACGGCGCCAGCTTGCCGGCGGCGAGGGTGTCGCTATCCTCAGGCTTACTCTGGTTTGGTTCGCCATTCATGATCGCCTGTTGTGCAAGCGGGGATGCCTCCCCACAGCGTTTTAGGGAGTCCGGCAGCCAGGGCCAGTGGGTGATTTTACTCCGGCCCAAAAAACCGGGGCCGCACAACTATACCGGCCGACGATTTGCAGCTTACCGCGTTTTGAAATACAATGCGGCATAACCCATTCTTAGTGGAAAAAATACCGTCAATGAGTTTCATGATCATGCGCAGGATCACCAAAGTCTCAAAAGTATATGAGATCCAGGTTTTTTTTTTACCCAAAGATTGGCAAGGCTTTGAAAACACCAGGGGGGCCAAAGTCGTTCAGCAGCGTATTCGTGCCGGAGCGAAAGAGTTCGGCAGCGATCCTGGTGCACCCTACGTCCGGGGCGGCAAGCAAAATCACTTGGAGCAATACTACGTGGCAACCCGCAATGCCACGAAGGTCCGCCACGCTCTCAACCATTGCTTCGCGATGGCAGAGTATGCCCACGCGGGAAAGAGATGGCCGGTCGCCATGGACGGTTAGTTTCCGCCATGTCTCTGATCACGACGGAAGGTCAAGATCTTGTTTCGTTAGAGGAGACCCTTTTTTCAAGTACTTTGGATGTACTCAACTCCGTCTGAAAAAAAGAGCTGGGGGCAACTCAAAGCTAACGATCCCCATTTGGTTGAACCCCGCACTATAGGTGCCACTTTCGCGCTGTTGATAAACGCCTCCGATGACAGGTTTCTGGTACCCGGCCAGCCGTTGTTTTCTAAGCTCTTGGACTTCGTTCAGCAAGCTATGCCTGACCTTTGCCAGGCACTTCACGTTGCTCCAAAATCATCTGAACATGACAAACTGTGTTCCTTGCGTTCCTTGCGGAAATTGGCGTCGTTCCTCAACGAAAGGCTCCGTGACTTCGAAAGCGCGACCTCTGCTCATGACATCCACTCTATTGCCAAACAACAAGTTATAGCGGTCGGTTTGCAGAGAAAAGGAATATTCCCGCAAGGCCCGTTCTCGACACGAGTTCCGTAAGTTGCGTCCGGCGGTGACGGCTTTCAGGGCCTGATCGAGGGTCTGGGCCAGGGCAGCGGGTTCGGGCCCCTGTGCCAGCCAGCCGGAGAAGTTGGGCCGCACCATCTCCGGCAAGCCGCCGATCGGCAGGGCCACCACCGGCGTACCGCAGGCCAAGGCCTCCAGGACCACGTTGGGGAAATTGTCCACCGGGGCGGGATGCAGCAGCACGTCGGCGGCGTTGTAAATCAGGACCCGGCGATCCACGTTCTCGACCCAGCCAAAGGAGCTGCGCGAAATGTCCTCGGGAACGGCGAGACTTCCTTCTCCCATGATGAGGAGGGTGAAAGGCCGCCAGCGCACGTGAGGCCAGAGCAGCGGCAGAAGCGCCCCGCCTTTGCGGCGTTCGCTCACGTCTTGGGCGGCGAGCAAGACGACCGGGCCCGAAGTTGAAATACCCAGCGTCCGACGCGCTTCGTGCCGATCAACAGGCCGATACGTTTCCGTGGGCACGCCGTAGGGAATGGTAACGACGTGATGGCCGCGCCACAAGCCGCGCCGCGCTTCCTGAGCCAGCCAGCGCGACGGCGTGACGGCGATCAAGTCGGGATGTTCCTGAAAAAGCTGGCGGCGACCATGCCAGGCCGGCGCGATCGCTTCGGGGGCCAGGATGGGGTGTTCGCCCGGCGTCGGGCAGGATGCGTCGCAGCCGTTTTCGAACTTTCGGCAATCGTAACTGTACGGGCAACGGCCGGTGAAGCTCCACATGTCGTGCAGCGTCCAGACCACCGGGGCGAACTTCGCGCAAATGGCGACAAGGTCCGGAGTCCAGCCCAGGTGCGAGCCGCAATGCAGGTTGTGAACGTTGATGACGTCGGGCCGTAGTTTCTTGAGGGCGTAGCGAAGCTGGACGGCGGGCTCGGGCGTCAGCGGTCGAGCCAGGCCGAGCCGGGCCGCGAAGCGGCCCCAGCCGCTGTGGACCGGTTGGCTGGACAGCGGCCAGGTGCGCCAGGGGTGGAGCTGGCCGTCGGGAAACAGAACGCAGCGCGTGACGCGGTGGCCGGCACACAATCCCTCGGCCAGCCGGCTGGCCGCGACGGCGGCGCCGCCCAGGGTTTCGTAATCCGACAGCATCACGATGTGCATAACCATTCCAGGATTCTGTTTACGCGAAACCGCCAAGCGAGCTACACTGGGCCTGGCGGAGAGGCATGGTTAAGCAGGCGGTTTGATCGCTTCCACGAACAGCGAATCGGGCTTGAGGACGTGGCCCTGGGCGTCCCGTTCCAGATGGTACGAGTCCCAGCCGGGAATGTGACTTTCGTCCGGCCCAACCACGCGCGCCTCGGCAAAATCCGCTTCGATCAACAGCCGGGGCAGCGAGCAGCGGTCATACATCCACAAGTGCGCCTCGCCGCCGCGGCGAAAACGGCCGAGTTTCAACAGGGAATAGTCGTGGCCCAGAAGCCAGCGGAGCAGCTTTTCCCGCCACCAGCGCGGGGAGAAATATTTTCCCCAGCGCGATGGACCCGTTTGCTTTGCCAAGGCGGTGGTCGCCTCCTGGGCCAACAAATGCAGGATCTCTTTTCCCTCGGCACCGAGGCGATCCAGGGCGAAGGGGGTTGGAGCCTGCCTCAGGTACTCGCGCATGGCGCCGCCGGAAGTTTCCCGCGTGGTCTGATCGTACATTTCCAGCAGCATCCACTCATGTTCGGGTAGACCGGACTCCTCACCGGCCAGCGCCTTGTCCAAAGCTTTCAGATAGAGGCGGGCGATCTGCTCGAGGTCCGGCACGGCGACGCGCAGGATGCCCCCGGGCCGCAGCACGCGCCGGCATTCGCCCAAGAAAGCCGGCACTTGTTGGCGCGGCAGATGTTCCAGGACATGGCTGTGATACACCGCGTCGAAAGAAGCATCCGGAAAAGGCAACGGCCGGCTCAGGTCATGGCCGACGATCGAGGAATGGACCGGCCGCAGATCCAGATTCGTCCAGGCGGGATGAAAGCGCCGGCCGCAACCGAGGTTCAACAGCCGGGGCCGCGGTT
>CAZFGM010000539.1:0-5212 GCA_964518515.1 uncultured Alcaligenaceae bacterium
GCCCGCCTCCTCAACGAGCATTTCGTCAGCATCAAGGTCGATCGCGAGGAACGGCCCGACCTGGACCAGATTTACATGACCGCGGTGCAGCTCATGACGCAGCAGGGCGGCTGGCCCATGTCGGTTTTCCTCACGCCGGATTTAAAGCCGTTCTACGGCGGCACCTACTTTCCGCCCCAGGACCGCTATCAAATGCCTTCGTTCCAAAGGGTCTTGCGATCGGTGGCCCAGGCCTGGGCGGAAAAACGCCGCGACGTTTACGAACAGGCCGGGCAGCTCGCCGCGCATATTCAGAATGTCGTCGCTCTGGAACCGGGCGAGGGAGACCTGGGGCCGCGGCTTTTGCAAAATGCCGGCACCGGGCTGCGCCGGTCCTTTGATCCGATCTACGGCGGCTTCGGCCGGGCTCCCAAGTTTCCCCATCCGATGGAGCTGCGCTTGCTCTTGCGGCTGTGGAAACGCTTCGACGATGGCGAGGCCCTCGACATGGCCGTGCGGACGCTGGACCACATGGCCGGGGGCGGCATGTACGACCACCTCGGCGGCGGCTTTCACCGCTACAGCACCGACGCCCGCTGGCTCGTCCCGCACTTCGAGAAAATGCTGTACGACAACGCCCTGTTGCCGCCGGCCTACCTGGAAGCTTATCAGGCCACGGGCAATCCTTTCTATCGCACGGTGGTCGAGGAAACGCTGAATTACGTATTGCGCGAAATGACCAGTCCGGAAGGCCCGTTTTACAGCACCCAGGACGCCGACAGCGAAGGCGTGGAAGGTAAGTTCTTCGTCTGGTCGGCCCGGGAAATCGAAGACATTCTCGGCAAGGAAGAGGCGAAAGTGTTTGCTTCTGTCTACGACGTGACGGCGGAGGGCAACTGGGAAGGCCACAATATACTCAACCGCACCCGCTCGGATGAACAAGAAGCCAGGCTCTGGAAGCTGTCCACGGAGGAGTTGGGCGGGCGCCTCCAGGCCAGCAAGCGGAAGTTGTTGGCGGCCCGCGGCCGCCGCGTCTGGCCCGGACGCGATGACAAGGTGCTGACCTCGTGGAACGGCCTCATGATCAACGCCTTGGCCCAGGCAGCGGTGGTGCTGGACAAACCGGCGTATGCCCAGGTCGCCTGCCGCGCTGCCGCTTTTCTCCTGGGGAAAATGCGCACTGATCAAGGTCGGTTGCGGCGCACCTGGAGTGCCGGGTCCGAACCCAAGCTCAACGGCTACCTGGAAGATTACTCTTTTTTCATCGACGCTCTGGTCTCGCTGTACGAGGCCACTTTCGACATGCCCTGGCTGCAAGCCGCCCTTGATTTGACGGAAGTATTGTGCGAGCAGTTCTGGGATGCCGAAGAAGGCGGATTTTTCTATACCGGCCGCGATCACGAGCGGCTCATCGCCCGCACCAAGGACCCGCACGACAGCTCAGTTCCCTCGGGCAACTCCATGGCGGTGACGGCGTTATTGCGGTTGGCGAAACTGACGGGCCGCGCCGATGTGCAGGCCAAGGCCCAGACCACGCTGCGGCGGTTCGGCAAGCTCCTGGAATCCTCGCCCCTGGCCGCCGGCCAGATGCTCCTGGCCCTGGATTTTCATCTCGGCCCGGTGGAGGAGTTCGCCGTCATCGGCGCTCCGGCCGCGGAAGAGACCCGCCACGTTTTACGCCTCATTCATCAGAAATTTCGCCCGCACAAGGTGGTGGCGCTCACAACCGCCGAGGACAAGCGCTTGCCTTTGCTGGCGGACAAGAAAGCCCTGGACAAAGTGACCTTGTATATCTGCCGGAATTTCACCTGCCAGGCGCCGCTGGTGGGAGTGGAGGCTGTGGAAAGGGCTCTGCGGTAGCCGCATGCCAAAGGCAAACAATCGTAGTGCGGCCATTCAATCACTGGCGATCTTTCCTCGCCGGCAGTACAATCGACCGACCGGGCAAGGGACTATGCTTCTTACGGGACGTTGCCCGGAAGAAATGGCCCCTTTCGGGGCAAATGATAATTGCCAATTGCCAATTACCAATTGCCAATTGCCAATTTGGAAGAGGATTCAACCAGGTTTTTTCCAATTTGCAATTGGTAATTGGCAATTGGTAATTGGCAATTTTGATTATCGGTTTGCGACAACTTTTTGTCGCAAAAACGGCCCGAAGGGCCTACAAGAGATTGGAAAATACTATGTTCCGTATGCGAGTCCTCGGGATACCTCTGATCGTGGGCGCGATTTGGTCGGCGACAGTCGTTTCGCCGGCGCGGGCGGATTCTCCATCCAAGCCGCGCTTTGAGGGCTTGAGCAACGAAGAGGCCTGGAAGCGGCTGCCCCGGACGACCCCGGCGTTGCCGGCCTGGTCCCAGGTGCTGGCCGGCGCGTTGCCGCGGACCACGGCGGCCATGCTCGAGCTGGACCATTTGCATCGCGTGCACAACCCGTTGGGCCCGGTGCTTTATCACAAGCTGCGCTGGGTCGCCGCCCAGGCCAATCGCTGCGCTTACAGCCGGCGCTACGCCGAGGTGGGCCTCCGCGCCGCCGGACTGAAGGACGACGACCTGAAAAAGCTTGCCGGCGATTGGCGGGATTCTCCCCGAGCTGCGCGTTGTGTCATGGCCTTCGCCCGCAAGCTGACCCTGGCGGCGCACACCGTCACCGACGACGAGGTAGTCGAGCTGCTCGGCTATTTCGGCCCGGAAAAGGTCGTCGCCATGGTGCACACCCTGGCCTACGCCAATTTCCAAGATCGCCTCTTTCTGGTCCTGGGCGTGGCAGTGGAAGCCGGCGGGCCGCTGCCGCCGCTGGCGGCTCGCCCCGACCCGCGCGGCCAGCTGGAAGTTTTGCCGCCCCAGCGTCCGCCGTGGAAAGAGGTGCTGACGTTCAAGGCCGACGCGCAGGGGACCCGGCCGGATTGGCTCGTGCACAGTTACGCTGATTTGCAGAAATTGCTGGACCGGCAAAAAGGCCGCAAGTCGCGCATTCCCCTGCCGGATAAAAAGGGGCCGCGGATAGTCTGGAGTCAGGTCAGCCTGGGTTACGAGCCGAAGCTGACGCGGGCCTGGTTCGACTGCATGGGGACCTTTCAGCGCGAGGCCGCCCTGAACCAGGTCTTTGCCAACAGCCTGTTCTGGGTCATCACGCGCAGCACGGAATGTTTTTACTGAATGGGCCACAGCGAGATGCTGCTCGCGGTCGCGGGCCTGAGCGACGACGAGATCAAGAAGCGCACCGAGAAGCTGGCCGGCGGCGACTGGTCGGATTTTCCCGCCGCCGAACGGCAGGCCTTTCATTTCGGCCACAAGCTGAGCAAGGAGCCGTGGGCCGTTTCCAACGATGACGTCCAGGGGTTGGTGCAAACGTTCGGCCCGCACCGTGCCCTGGACCTGATCTGGTACAGCGCGTGGTGCAATTACATGACGCGCGTGGCCGACGCTTTCCAGTTGCCGCTGGAACGGGACAACGTTTTCGGCGGGCCGCGAAAAAAAGAGGCGAAAGGGAAAGGGTCGGCCAGCAGGTAGGTCAGGCTTTCCAGCCTGACCCGACCCGCCTGGCCCCTGAGTTTTGAAAATTGCGTCAGCCCCTACCAGGCGCTGTAGTACGAGGAATTACAAACCCTTTGCCTTGACCGCCTTTTTTTCTTCGAACGGCAGAAACCTGTCTTTATTGGGGTCAAAGCCGGGGGGTATTTTATCTTTGAATTGACTTGGGTCGAAACCTTTGTCCTTGAATTTGCTGGGGTCAAAGCCGGGGATTTTATCCCCACCTTTTTGGATTTTGTCCTTGAATTTGCTAGGGTCGAAGCCGGGGAGTTTGCTGGGGTCGAAGCCGGGGAATTTATCCTTGAATTGCTTCGGGTCAAAATCAGGAAACGGGAAGCGCGGCTGGGCGCCGGGGTTCTCAAATACCGCCAGGGTATAAGGCCCGGTGCGGTTGGCGCCAAGGGACGTAGCAATGACCCGGTAGCTATCATTCTTGGTCGGTCGAAAGACAATGCGGGCGTTAAGGTTTCCGCCGCCGTCGTCATCCTGGAGCAAGATTTTGCCGGCGGGGTCTTCCAGATAAAGGTAGGCGTCGAAGGCGGTGCTCTTGTGATCGATCTGGTAGATTTTGCCGGCCATGAGCTTGACCGTATGCACTTTGTGGTGCGCTCCGCGCGGTTGATAAATCGGGTCATCCTTGGTTAATTCGCCGTTGACCAACAGCAAGGGTTTCTGCTCCACCAAGGCGGTGGTGTAATTCAGGCCTTTTGTCGGCCGGGAATAAGGGCCAACGTCCACCAGGACGCGGTAGTCCGCGGTCCGGGTGGGCACAAACACCAGGCTCGTCTCGAAGTCGGCTTTTTCCCCGGGCAGGCCCTTCTTAGGCCCGAGGCAGAACTGGTGGGCCACGGTTTTGTTCCCTTCCACAATCCGCACATCCGGCTCGAAGTCCTGGCTCTTGACCGTCAGCAGATACATCTTGCCGACTTCCATCTTGAGGACCTGCTCGCTGACCTTGAGAGGATCCTTGATCTTGTTTTCGGCGGCGAAATTGGCCCGTTCAATGGTGATGGCATAGGCATTGGGGCCCTTTTCGATTTTTCCCTGGATGGAAGATTCCACCCGGAGCTGGTACTCTTGGGTTTCAAAAGGGGTGAAGATCAGTTGCGCTCCCTCCCCAACGCCATTCATGGAAGCCACCGCACCAAACATATTCCGGATAGATAAATTGGGGGTGAAACCCTCCGCCTTGACCGTGATGCGATAGGTCGTGCCCTTCTCCAGCTTGTAAGTGTGGACATTGAGCTTGGCCTCTCCCTTGAATTCCACCGGTCTGGGTGGAGCCTCCTTGGTCTTGTCGTCCTGCGTGGCCGCGGCCAGGACAAAGGGGAGGATCAGCAGACAGGCCAACAGCCCGCTGCCGATGAGTCGGGATCTTTTCATGGTAGTCTCCTCGTTGGGGCGTGAAAGGTTGAGAGCCCAGCCGCCGGGCCAGACCGGTTAGGCCCCGCGACTATCGGCGCTGAAAACTTTTTGTGCCAGGGTCAGCCCTTCCCAACAGGCGGGAAAGCCGGCGTAAGGCGCGATGTGCAGCAGCGTTTCGATGATTTCCTGCCGGCTGGCGCCGTTGTTGAGGGCCATGCGAATATTGAGCTCCAACCCCAGCGGCCGGCCCAGGGCTGCCAGGGCGGCGATGGTCGTGAGGCTGCGCGTCCGCAGATCGAGGCCCGGCCGGCTCCAGATTTCCCCGGCCAGGA
>CAZFGM010000540.1:0-5211 GCA_964518515.1 uncultured Alcaligenaceae bacterium
TCTTCGAGCCCGCGGGCTTCGGTGGGAAGACAAGCCCGCAGGCTCGAAGACTCGCCTGCGGGCTTGAGGTTATTTTTCCGCCTCGCGTAAAACTTCCGGCAGCGGCTGCACCTTGCCGGCGCGGTCGATGCAGCCCAGCGTGGATTCGCCTTCCGCCAAGAGAACGCCGTCGCGCAGCAGCTCGTAGCGATGCTCGATCTTGACCAGGGTGGTTCGCACCACGGTGGTCCGCAAGGTCACCAGGTCGTCGTAGCGGGCCGGGCTGCGATAGCGTACCTGCACCTTGGTCAGGACGAGCAGGTAGCCTTGATCTTCCAGCTCGCGGTAGGCCAGGCCCTGGGAGCGCAGCAACTCGGTCCGCCCCTGTTCAAAGTAAACCAGATAATTCGCGTGGTGCAACAGGCCCATGCGATCGGTTTCCGCATAACGCACGCGGATAGTGATTTCGCCGCTGAGCATTTTTCCCTTCCGAGCCCGAAGCGTAAGCGAGGGCTTTTTACGTAACCCCTCGCTTACGCTTCGGGCCCAGACCTAACTTTTAGCGAATCCGTCCGGCCCGGTCGAACGGGAAATAGACCATCAAGGCCCGGCCCAGCAGCAGCCGTTCGGGGACCACGCCCCAGGTACGGCTGTCCAAGCTGGAGGAGCTGTTATCCCCCAGCACCAGGTAGTGCTTGGGCTGCACGTATAGGGTTTTGAATTTAAGGTCCTTGGGGTCTGGCCCGTCCAGTTTGCCCTCCAGGGTGTAATACGTGTCGCGCCAGAGCTTCAGGTGATGTACCTGGACTGCCGCCCCTTGCGTGCCGAAGCTGGCCGGCTCCTTGAGGTCCCAATCACTCGGCCCGCAACGCAGGGCCAGGTTTTTAAGGAAATCGTCTTCCTTCAGTTTTTTATCCTTCTTTTCCTCGTCGGTGGGCAGTTCCGGCGGGGTATAATCGAAGCCGTCGCCAAAGGGGAGGCTGCCGTCCACCCAGACGGTCAAGCGGGCGTCGAAATTGGCGAAGCGGAGCTGGTAGGAGCCAGTCTTGTTGACGGCGGTGGTTTTGCTGGCCAGTTCGTGCCATTTTTTGCCCATGCCGCGTTTCAACAATTTGCATTCCCCCTTGGCCAGGTCCCAGCGGGCCTGGTACTGGTAAATGCCCCGGGTCAACCGCAGGGCGAATTCTCCGTTCGGTTCCGTCACGGTGAGCTTGCACTCGAGCATAAGGTCGCCGACCCAGTTTTGCGCGGTGCCCTCCTTTTCGTTATCCGGGTGATCGTTGCGGAGGTCGCCGCTGTTGTAATCCATGGCATCCTTGATCAGCTGGGGGCTGAGGTCCTTGGGAAGTGCCCCGGGGACGCTGCGGGCAACCACCAGATGCCGGTAATGCAACCACTCTTCCTTGGCCCCGCCCGGGTGGCGAAAGCCGAGATCGTCCTTGACCCACCCGCCGGCCGGGTCGAGCGGCCAGCGTTCCAGGCCCATGTTTGCCAGGTCCTCGGGTTGATGATCGTTGTCGAAAACGATCCGCCGCATGGCCAGCATGACGGCCGGCGGCTTGCGGACCGGCTCAAACTCGCCCTTTTGAAACCGCTGGCGGCTGGACGGGTGGTCCTCATGCGTGAAGTCCAGATAACCGCGCTTCAAATGGTTGAGGATATGTTTGTCATCTTCGCTTAAACCAATCAGTTGCTTGATCCACAACTGCCGCGTCAATAGTTCTTTGTGCGGCTCGGTCAACTGGTTGATAAGAATCCTGGCCTGCTCGTCCTGCAACTTGTCGAAGGGGGGAAAGTCCTTGGGCAGGAGGTTGATCGAAGCCAGGATTTTCTTTTCCTGGTCGGACAAGTCCACATTCCTGTACCAGCGGAGGTCGTTCTGGTCCTGGAATTCGGTGCGCTTGATCCACAGGCGTTTGGCCAGAACTTCGGCCTGCTCGTCGGTCAAGTTGGCCAGGTCATCGAAATAAGGAGCGGACCCGGCCGGCGGAGGGGGCAGGCGAAAGAGCTGGCCGAAAAAGATGGCCAGGATTTCGCCCGGCAAACCCAACAGCCGCTTGATGTAATTGCGGGCCGAGCCGCCCTTGGTCGGCGTTTCGGGAAATTTGAAGACCACCACGTCGAAGCGGCGCGGCTCGGCCAACTTGGTTTCGTACAGAAACTTCGCCACCAGCACGCGGTCGCCGCTCCGGTATGAGCGGTCACAACCGGCCAGTAGGCAGAGCACCAACAGAAGAATCCAAGCCCGCCGCCGCATCATGGTTGGACCTCCTGTTTGGCTTGCGGAAAGCGATGGTAGAACCCGCAGTTGGGACAACGGCCTCCCGGCACGAGTACCGCCTTTTGCCCCGGGTCCGGATCCGCCTCGGAGTGCGCGTTGACCAGGAAGGGATACTTGCACTGCCGGCATTTGACTTCCTTGTGATAGCCCAGCAGCGTCGTGGCCATCGAGCCGGTGGGAATGACGAAGGCCTCGGCCAGGAAGGTCTTGAGGAGCAGCACCAGGACGACGACAAAGACTATGGTTTCCACGACTTCGCGGGCGCCGTCCTTGTAATCGGGCGGCGGTTTTTTCTTGCGGGTGTCCACGGGAGAGGGCATGGCCGGCGGCGGGCCTGCCGCCACCGCCTGCACGATCGGCGGCCGCGTTCCCGGGGCGATCGGATTGGTCCCGGCCGGGATTGGCCCAGGATAAGGAGATCCGGACGGCTGGATGTTTTCCGCCATGGTACTCTACCAGTTCTAGACGGTTCGTAGTGCGGGCTATAGCCCGTTGGATGGGCTGTACGGGCTGAAGCCCGCACTACGAACTCATCCCGGCGGCTCGTTGGGGTCCGCTGGGGCTGAACACTAAGTTGTTCGCTGGGCGGCGCCTGGGATTTTGCTCCCCTGGCGGACCGCAAACCTCAGAACACCATATAAGAGTTGCCTAAATTTACCAGACTTGGCCAGCGGCCGGGATTCGAAAATCCTATAATAGCCGTCGGCAATCGACCGGCGATCTTCCCTCTGCAATCGGACGGGCGCCATGAAGAACCAGAAAAACATGCTCAAGGTGTTCAGCGGGCGGGCGAATGTGCCCCTGGCCGAGAAGATTGCCCAGTGCCTGGGCGATACGCTGGGGAATATCACGCTGAAAAATTTCCCCGACGGCGAATTCTGGGCCCAAATCGACGAGGACGTGCGCGGTCGGGACGTGTTCGTGGTGCAGCCGACCTGCCCGCCGGTCAACGACAACATCATCGAGCTTTTGGTGATCCTGGACAGCCTGCGGCGGGCCAGCGCGGCGCGAATCACCACCGTGCTGCCCTATTACGGCTATGCCCGCCAGGATCGCAAGGACGTGGGCCGCGTGCCCATCACCGCCAAGCTGATCGCCAACCTGGTCACCGTGGCCGGCGCCAACCGCGTCCTGGCCCTCGATCTGCACGCCGCCCAGATTCAGGGCTTCTTCGACATCCCCGTCGATCACCTGTACGGCTCGCCGATCATCGCCCAGTACATTCGCGGCCTGGGCATTGCCGAAAAAGACTTCGTGATCCTCAGCCCGGACGAGGGCAGCATCAAACGGGCCCTGCACTACCAGAAGCGCTTGGGCGGGGCCATCGCCATTGTGGACAAGCGGCGCTCCAGCGCCACCGAGACGAAGCAAGCCAACCTGATCGGCGCTTCCCTGGACGGCAGGGTGGCGGTGATCTTCGACGACATGATCTCAACTGCAGGCAGCGTCGTCGGGGCGGCCAAAGTGGCCAAAGCCAATGGCGCCCGCGAGATCATCGCCTGCGCCACCCACGGCGTCTTGTGCGGCGACGCCATCGACAACTTGCGCAAGGCACCCATCAAGCAAATCGTCGTCACCGACAGCATTCCCTTGACCCCGGAAAAACATTTGCCGAACATCAAGGTCCTCAGCGTCGCGCCGCTCCTGGCCGACGCCATCAAGCGCATCCACTTCGATGAATCGGTGAGTAAATTGTTCGAGTGACGGCCCTGAAGAAAAATTAGCTTGCTTTTTCGTTGGCAAGTCCGGGCTTATCGTTTAGAATTCCCCCCGGAGGAATTGCCATGGCCAACCGAAAGATCCTGTTGATGCCGGTTTGATATTTCCCCTTGGTGTTTGTTTGGGCAGCGTGTTGGCTCAGCGCGGCGGCTTCCAGCCCGGCAACCCCGGCGGCTTCAAGCCCGTCAATCCCGGCAACCCCGCCTTCCAGCCCGGCAATCCCATCAAACCAGGCGGCTTCAAGCCGAATCCCGGCAACCCCGCCTTCCAGCCCGGCAATCCCATCAAACCAGGCGGCTTCAAGCCGAATCCCGGCAACCCCGCCTTCCAGCCCGGCAACCCGGGACGGGTCAATCCTCTTCCTCCGGTTTTTATCGATCAGAAGGTCTGGCTATGTCCCAAGTGTCGCGGCGAATTGGGACGCAATCCCGCCGGGCCTTCGTTCGATCAATGTCCCGGTTGCGGCATTAACATTTTGAACGGACCCAACGGCGGACGAATCAACCCGGTGGTGCTCCCACCCAACAACCCGCAGTTCAACCCGGGAATTCCGGAGGTCAACCAAGGCGCGGTCAACGTCCATGTCCCTGCTCCCGTTTTCAAGCAGCCGAACCAGCCGATCCAGCGCCAAGAAAGCCCGGCAATCTTGTTCGTTTTTGCCATTGTCGGCGGCTTGGCCGTTGCCGGAGCGGCTACCATCGGGGTCCTGAAAGGGGCCGGCGTGTTTTAGGCGAGCCGAGCTCCGTAAGGAGCCGGGTATTAAGGCGAGCCGAGCTCCGTAAGGAGCCGGGTTACGCCGCGGCCATCCGGCCGCTTACGCGGCTCGGCTCGCCAAATGTTCATTTTTTGTTACCAGCGGAAACTGTATTGCACAAAGAACAACTCCGGGGCGCGCGGCGCGCCGGTGGCGCGGATAAAATTTCCGGCGTACAGTTTCGAATATCCAACCACAAAATCCGAATGTGTTCCCAGGTGGAAATTGACAACCAGGTCGAACTCGTCGCCGACGTTGTTTCCGGCCCGGCCCGTGGCATCGCGGCGGATGGCGGCCCCGGCGGCGTTGTACAGGGCGTCACGCGTCTGGGCCAGCCAGAAATGATGATACTGCGTCCACACCGTAATCCATTTGGCCGGGTAGAGAAACAGGTGCATATTTAAATCGTGGATATTTTGCCGGCCCACCAGATCGAGCCAGCCCAGGTAGTAATGGCCGAAGGGGAATAGCTGGTTGA
>CAZFGM010000541.1:0-5195 GCA_964518515.1 uncultured Alcaligenaceae bacterium
AAGATCAATTTCACCCTCGAAAGGGGGAACTAAGGTTTTTTTCAGAAAGTGCAGACCGGGACCTCACCTATCTTTTATTCCCGAGGGTAATTCGGCTGTGGGGTAGGATTCCGATCCTGCCAACCCCGGCAGGATCGGAATCCTGCCCCACAAATACTGCCACCCTCGAACCGGGGAGTGAACGGTTACAAATGTTACGGCTGAGTCGGCTTTTTTCCAGTGATGAGGAAGGCTCAGGGCCGTGGGTGAGTTTATGAAATGAGAAAGTTATCCGGCATTCAGGTTCATCCCACGCTTCGCAACTTTTGAACTTCCTGTTCCAAGGCCGTCAACCGCTCGCGCAAGTGCTGGATTTCCGTACGCAGAGAAGCCAGTTCCTCGGCCTGGTGGACGATGCGGTCGTACTCGGCGGCGGCGGCGCGGACGGCGTCGATCAGCTCTTCGGGCTGCCAGGGTTTCTTGAGGAAGCGGTAGACGTGGCTCTGGTTGATGGCGGCGATGATGGCGTCCAGGTCGGCATAGCCGGTGAACAACAGGCGCACCGCCTGGGGATGGCGCTGGCGGATCTTCGACAACAACTCGACGCCGGTGATCTGCGGCATGCGCTGGTCGGTCATGATGATGTGCACTTCGTTCGATTGCATGAGCTGAATGCCCTCGGCGGCGCTTTTGGCCTTGAGGACCTTGAAATCGCGGCGCAACAAGTCGTGGACCGAATCGCAGACGTCGGGTTCATCGTCCACAACCAAGAGCGTGTGTGTGAGGGAATTGGTCATTGGTTTTCACGAGTCCTTGGATAAAGGGAGAAAGATTTTGAAGCGGCTGCCTTCGCCGAGCTTGCTGTCCACTTCGATGTGGCCGCCGTGGGCCAGCACGATGTTGTGCGACAGGGACAGGCCCAGGCCGGTGCCCTCGCCGACGTCCTTGGTGGTGAAAAACGGGTCGAAGATTTTGGGCAAGATGGCCGGGTCAATGCCGCAGCCGGTGTCGGCGACCTCGATGAGGATTTCGTCGCCCTGGCGGCGGGTCGTGATGGTGATGCGGCCGGCCGGCCGCTGCGCTGCCTCGATGGCCTGAACGGCGTTGATGAGCAGGTTTAACAGAACCTGGCTGATCTGCAAACTGACGCAGGCCACGCGCGGCACGGGATCGTGGTCCTGCACCACCTCGATATGGCTACGTTTCAACTTGCCGCGGAGGATTTCCAGGCTGCTGTCGATCAGGTCGGGCAGGTAGATTTCCTGTTTCTTGGGAGTATCGGTGCGGGCCAGGCCGCGCAGGCTGTGCACGATGCGCGAGACCCGATCGACGCCTTCGCGCGTGCGGGCCAGCAGGCGCGGCAGGCTGTCGCGCAGGTAATTCAGGTCCATGTCCCGGGCCAGGGCCTCGGCCCGCGCGACCAGCGTGGCGTCCAGCAAGGCCAGCCGGTCGCGGGCGGCGTACAACAGATCGAGCAGCTCCAGCAGCCCCTTGGTGTCGCGTTCCAGGACCGCCAGGTTGTTGCCGATGAACGCCAGGGGGTTGTTGATTTCATGGGCCACGCCGGCGGACAACAGGCCGATCGACGCCAGTTTTTCATTCTGCAAAATCACCGCCCGCATGCGATTGCGTTCGGTCAGGTCGCGCAGGGCGGCGAGGAATTGCACCGCCGCCTGCGGACCGTCGGCCGGCGCCTCCTGCTCGAGAGCGGTCAAGGCGATTTCTATAGGAAACTCGCTGCCGTCCTTGCGGCGGCCCTGGACTTCGACCACCCGGCCAATGAGCCGCGACTGGCGCGTGACCAGGTAGCGCTGCAAGCCTTTTTCGTGCAGGGGCTGATACTCCGGCGGCATCAGCACGGTCAACGGCTGGTCGAGCACTTCGGCCGGCTGGTAGCCGAACATGCGCTGGGCGGCGGGGTTGAACAGCGTGATGCGGCCGCGCTGGTCGGCGACGATGATGCCGTCCTGGGTCGCCTCGGCCAGCTGGCGGTAACGGCGCTCGGATTCGCGGACCGCCTGCTCCGCCCGGATGCGCTCGGTCACATCCCAGAAGATGCACTGCGTGCCGAGGATGTCGCCGCCGGCGTCGCGCACCGGCGTCTTGACGACCTGGACGTAAATCCTTGAGCCGTCCGGCAAGCAATGATCCTCGACCACTTCCAGCGGCACGCCGGTCTGCATGACCTGGCGGTCGTCGTCCACGTATTTGCGGGCCAGGTCGGGGGGAAAGAGATCGAAATCGGTCTTGCCGAGAAGGTCTTCGAGGGAGCGTTTCAGCGTGGCGGTGTAGCGCTGGTTGCCGAAGGTGAAGCGGCCGTCCTTGTCCTTGCGAAAGATGTTCTGCGGCAAACATTCCACCAGCGAGTGATACATGGCTTCCGAATCGCGCAGGGCCTTTTCCACGCGCTGGCGCTCGAGGACCTGGCCGATCTGGCTGCCCAGGGCCGCCATCAGCGACAGCAAGTCGTCGTCCGGTTTGACCACGGCGCGGTTGAAGAATTCGATGATGCCGATGGTGTCGGCGCCGCTCTTGATGGGAAAAGCGTAGCCGGTTTGCAGGCCCACGGCGCGGGCGGCGGGGGCGCGCGGGAAATTCGGATCGGTGACGATGTCGGCCAGCCACTGGGCCGTGCCGCTGGCCCAGACTCGGCCGGGCAAACCCACGCCGGGGGCGAAGGCGATCCGCCGGGTCATGGCCTCGAACTCGCGCACCTCCACCTGGGGCGAATGCCAGAATTCCAGGCATTCCAGATGGCTGTGCTTGGCATTCACGACCCACAAGGCGCCGACGTCGAAGTGCAGGCAGCGGCACGTCACCTGGAGGATGTTGCGGGCCGACTCTTCCAGCGAACTGCCTTCGGCCAGGACGCGAGCCACGGCATATTGCGCCTCTTGCCGGTTTTGGGCCCGCTGGTGCGCGCTGATATCCCGGCCGACCAGAATGCCGCCCTTGATGTCGTCCTGGCTCTCTCGAAGGGGCCAGGCTGTCAGGCTGAGCCACAGCCCCTCGGGCCCCTGCCCGTGGCGGACGAACACTTCCGTCTCCTCCACCCGCTCCCCCCGGATGGCCCGCAACAAGGGCAACTGGTCACGGGGGAACGGCGTCACCGTATCGGCCTGGAACAACCGGTAGTTTTCGGCGATGGTCAAACCGAGGGCCCGGCAGCCCGGGCCGAAAAGACGTTCGGCGGCGGGGTTGAAGCCGATCAATTGACCACGGGAATCCGCGGTCACCACGGCGTCGCCCATGTTGTTGAGGATGGACTGGAACAGCTGCCGCTGCCTGTGCACCGCCTCTTCGGCCTCCTTGCGGGCAGTGATATCGCGCATGACGGCCAGGATGGCGGGCCGGCCGTGAATCTGCACGGCCGAGGTATTGATATCGACATAGATGAGCCGGCCGTCCTTGGTGCGATGCCGGCCCTCGCATTGGAACCGGCCGGTTACCAGTTGCGTCTTGAGGCGCTCGCCGAAACCGGCGGCAAATTCCGCATCGTCGATGTCGCGCGTCGTCAGCCGCAAAAACTCCGCGCGCGAGTACCCCAGCCGCCGGCACGCCGCAGGGTTCGCTTCCAGGATGCGCCCTTCCAGATCATGGACAAAAATGGCGTCGTCGATGGCGTCGAACAACGCACGGGCCAGGTCCCCCAGGCCTTCCGGACGGCTCGTCATCGCAGTTGGCGCATTCATTCCCTACCACCCCGCCGGCCCTCGGTTCCCGCGGCGAAGAATTGGCACGATTGTCGTCAACCTCCGATTTTACCAGCCCTTTCCGGCCGCGAAACACCCCTTCGGAGAAAAAAGAAAAGGACTCCGCCTGGTAGAAGGCGAATTTTCGATTCCCTTGTTACCATCGGCTGCTTCACGTTTCGCGTCCGCCGAAATCGTACAGAGGTTGAACGGCCTACTCGGATAGAATCCTTGGCGCTTCGCGCGGAATCCCAGCCGGTGTACAATATCGAGGTTGAGGGTAACCACTGCTATAGGGTCGGAGAGCAAGGTTTGCTGGAGCATAATGCGAGCGCGCCCGTGAACCCGAATCAAATAATTGTCCAGGCATCCTCTTTTGTTTTTGAAGCTGTGGATGGCACCAATAACCAGTTCTTCATCAAGGGCACACTCGCGGGTGGTTTGCTGAAGTTTACAGTTGTTGCCAGGCTCTCCAGTGGTCAAAAAGGAGCGGCATCTGGGAAAGATTTTTTTGAGGCAATGATGGCAAACTTCCTACCCAATGTCACAATAATCGAAGGCCACTGGATTGCCGGAATAGACTTGGACACCAACATACAACAGTTCAACTATTGGACGGGCCCGAGTGGCGGGAATCTCCCGGATAAAGATGCCGCCAAGATGACGTGGACGGGGATACGGGCGGGGGATTAGGGACTCGGCAAAAAATGATTATCCCACCTTCGTAGCCGAATTCGCCAGAATTCGGGGGGTGTGAAACCCGAATTCTGGCGAATTCGGCTACAGTGGCCGCTGTTGCACGGGATAGTTTTTTCTTTCCGAGTCCCTTACCAATTCAACAAGGTCACGATTAGGTTCAAGAACCCTCCCCATGCCCCAGGGAATTACATCGAAGTGATTGCCTATTTTACCAAGTAGTCGCCATCGCGGTAGTGGTGAAGAGTCATGATTGAGCGCATGCGGTTGGTCGAAAACCTGCGGAGCAGTCTCAAGGACGGTGCAACTCCATCCCGTTTGATACGGGACATTCTTGCACAATGGGGCGATTCCATCTCGTACCGTGAGGTTCAAGAAATCTTGAGGGAAGCTTTTCAGCTGCCAATCGTGCGTCTGGGTCCTTCTCTTAGCTATCGCAAGGGAATCCTCAACCAGACGCTCCTTGCGGAAATCGTTCAAAATAGGAAGCGGTGGGAGGCCTTGATCCCTGGTCCGGTGGAATCCTTTTGGCTGGATGGACTACAGGTTGCCGATCCGGAAGAGGTGAAGCAGAGGGTGACAGCTGGGCCATACCCAGGCCTGTCCAAGGAGAGTTGGGCGGCACTCCGTCCTGATGAGCGGGAAGCACTCTTCGTGCAACTGGCCAGTGGCATTGTCCTCTCGGAGCGCGTCGAGCTTCTGGCAAGATTGGCTGAACGATTACAACAAAAGGTTGACGAACTTCAGGACAGGTTGAATTCCCCAAAAAGGCTCTAACGCGGCTGAGCCGCAGTGTAGTCGTCACGCTCCGCGTGACGAGAATCCTCA
>CAZFGM010000542.1:0-5180 GCA_964518515.1 uncultured Alcaligenaceae bacterium
TTCGCCAAGAAGTTCGACGTGCCGCTGCAAGTGCGTTCGTCTTTTTCCGACACCGAGGGGACCTGGATCGTGCCCGAGTCGGATTGGATGCACGAGGTCGCCGTGTGCGGGGCCGCCGTCGTCAAGGACGAGGCGCGCATCAACCTGGCCGACGTGCCCGACCAGCCGGGCATCAGCCATCGCGTTTTTTCCGCCATGGCCGACAACAACATCGTCGTGGACATGATCGCCCAGAACGTCGGCTCGGCCGGCCGGGCCAGCATCGGCTTCACCGTGCTCGGCAACGAGTTGCCCGCGACCCTGGCCGTGCTCGAGCCGCTGGCCGCCTCTCTGGGAGCCAAGGTCGAGCACGAAAAAGACGTCAGCAAGGTGTCGATTGTCGGTACGGGCATGCGGACGCACACCGGGGTGGCCGAGCGCATGTTCGCCGCCCTGGCCGGCGCCGGCGTCAACATGAAGATGATCACCACCGGCGATATCAAGATTTCGGTCCTGGTGGACAAAAGTGACGGCATCAAGGCGCTACGGGCGGTGCACCAGGCGTTCGGCCTGGACAAGCCGCGGCCGGGCGCCGGTCTGAAAGGACCCGCCGCCCCCAGCCACTTCCAGCGCCGTCCGGGCCCCGTGCTTGAAGAAGCCGGCCGCGACCTGGCCGCCATCACCCAGCGCCTGTCCGCCATGGAAGACATCGTTGTCAGCGACGTGCTTCTGACCACCGACCAGGGCCGCATCACCATCTTCAACTTACCCGACCGCCCCGGGAATTGCTCGCGCGTCTTTCAGGCGGTGGCCGCCGGCGGCATCGTCGTCGATATGATCGTGCAAAACCTGGTTTTTACCGGCCGGGCCGAGCTGTCGTTCTCGGTGCCCCTGACCGACCTGGAACGCGCCCTGCTATTAACGCAGAGGATCGTCAAGGGCATCGATTCGTCAACCCAAGTCGCCGCCGATCCAAACATGGCCAAGCTGTTCGTTCTGGGGGTGGGCATGCGGACGCACACTGGCGTGGCCCGGCGCATGTTCGGCGCCCTGGCCCAGCGCGGCATCAACATCAGCATGATCAACACCAGCGAAGTCCGCGTTAGCGTCGTCGTCGATCGCCCGCACGGCGAGGAGGCGCTGGCGGCGCTCAAGGAGGCGTTTCACGTTTCGTAGGGGTCCCGGCAAATCCAGGAATAAAAGAATTGCTTGACCCGTTGAGTTGGGATAAAACTCCAGGAGTTCTTTCGCTTCGGCCCAAGGATTTGGCCCCATCTCGTCACTTCGTTCAGGGAGGTTGGCCATGGATTCGACCCGGTGCGGCTTTTGTCAAAATCTGCCGGAAGGTTCGGCCGGCAGCGGCAAGACAATGTGCTGTCCCCTCTGCAAATCCCCTTTGGTGGAAAAGGACGGTCAATGCTATCGATTGATCGCCGAAGCGGTGCCCCGCGGCTCGGGGCGGTCACGGAAACGGGCCTTGACGCTGGCGGCCCTGGCCGTTGGCTTGGCCTTCGCCGGTTTACTGTTGGCCCATTTCGCCAAGAACATCCCCGAGGGCAAGAAAATCCAGGCCAATCGACTTCCCAAACCTCCCCCCAAAGATACCGAGCTTCGCCTGGCTTGGAGCACGGGGCCGGTCATCAGTAATGCCATGCCGCGAGTGAAGGACACGGAGAAGGCCGACTTGGCACAGGAAAATTCCAAGCCGCGGACGTATCCACCGCCTCCCCCACCCCCAGCGCCGGTGACGCCGCCGCTGGCCAAGGTGAAACCGGCTTCCCTCGCCTCCCTGGCGTTGGTCCAGGCAGCACAGGAAAGCAAGCGTCCTAACAAGGCGGACTGGATCGGCGGAGTCCCCGCCTCCCAGTTGCGCCAACAGCTCCTGACGGTTTCCGAGGTGGCCCTGGTCAGCGCCGCCAACGCCCGCAAAGACAGCGACGACATGGCCGCCAAGGCTCGGGCCTTCATGAAAAACCATTTGCAAAAAATCGCCAAGGAAGCTGAAGAAAAAGGTCCCAAACGCAAACCACTTCCTCCTCCGGAGGAGTTCATTCACTGGGTACGCGCGAACCGGGCTGAACTGACCGGCCTTCCCTTCCTTTTGGGGAAGGAATGCCAGCTTGCTCAAGGCGCGAACCTCGGATTGGCCGCCGACCGGGTGCGGACCAAGCTGGACGAGGCGTTTCGCCAACGACCCGCGTTATGGAACAGTCCGAAAGTATCCGCGACCGAGGTCTTCTGGGCCGCCCTGACCGGTTCCCAAGAGTTTGGCCAACTCCCCGAAAGCCGGCCCGATCCGCCGGAACCCAAAGCGTATCTGTTCCCCGCCCTGCTACAAATCCTTGGGCCGGAAGCCAATGGCTTTCGTCGCGGCCTGGTGGATTACCTGAGCCGTGATAACGGCGCCGAGGCCACCCGGGCCCTGGTGAAACACGTCCTATTCGACATCGATGCCGACGTTCGCTATGCCGCCATGCTGGCTCTGCGCGAACGCCCGCAGGAATCGTACACCCCGCTTTTGCTCGACGGCCTGGGCTATCCCTGGGCGGCGGTGGCCCGGCATGCCGCCGAGGCCTTGGCTTTCTTCGAGCGCACCGATCTGGTGCCCAAACTCGTGGACCTGCTCGACCAACCCGATCCGACGGCGCCGTTTGACAAGATGCAGGCGGGTAAAAAGATTTCTGTGGTCCGCGAGATGGTGCGCATCAATCATCATCGCAACTGCCTGCTCTGCCACGCGGCCTCGGACGGCCGGGTGCTGGGCCAGGTACTCGGGCGCGTTCCGGACCCGGATCAGGAATTGCCCCCGTCATTGAGCGTGCAGTATTACGGTTTCGGCCAGGGCGACGTTTTTGTCGCCGCCGACATCACCTATCTGCGCCAGGATTTCTCCGTGCTGCAACCGGTCAAAAACCACGGCAAGTGGCCGCACCTGCAGCGCTTCGATTTCCTGGTGCGGACCCGCCTGGCCACGACGGACGATCACCGGCACTGGCAAACGGTCCAGGATAAAGAGGGACAAGGACAACTTTCCGAGCACAAGCGGGCGCTTATCGGGGCCCTGCAACATTTGACCGGTTTGCCCCTCGGCGTGGCCCGTTCCGAAGTCTGGCGCCGGGCCCTTCCCGCCGAGCGGGCGACTTCCTGGTTCAGCCCCTGCCTAAAATAAATGGCGGGGCGGACCCGGTTGCCCTTGTCGCAAACTCTCAATTTCGGCCGCGTGCATTTAGGAACCCCGGCGAATTAACTTCCGAAGCGTTTCACGTGCCGTGAGGGATGCAGTGGCAAGAGCCCCCGGCCTCATACGTGCGCTGCATCCGCGAATTCGGCAAACACATCGTGCACGTGCACGCCAAGGATACGCGCATCGATCAGCACAAGCTGTACGCGGTGGGCATTCTCGGCCTGGGCTGGCACACGCCGAAACTGCCCGGCCTGGGCGACGTGGACTGGGGCCGTTTTTTTTCGGCTTTGACCGACGCCGGCTATCAGGGGGCCGTCTGTATCGAGGTGGAAGATCGCGCTTTCGAAGGCAGCCGCGCCGACCGGCTGCGGGCGCTACGGCAGAGCAAGCGGTTTCTCGAGCAGTTTGTCGTCTGAAACGACAGGGTCCTTTTGTAAGCGTTCAGCGTTCAGCAGTCAGCAGTCAGCAGTCAGCAAGCCCTCGCGTGCAAGAATGTTACGGATTGAACATGGAAACCATTCGGGTCAGGTCTTTTCCGCGAACGCTTGTCTATTGCCAACTGCTGATTGCTGAGTGCTGACCGCTGAGTGCTGAGCTTTCTTCCTTTTCATAAAAAAACCTGCATGGCGGATGTGGTTTCCTTTTCCACCCTGAGAGAAGCGGTTCGCCGGGATAAACCGCAGCTGGCCCTGGTGCTCGGTTCCGGCCTGAGCACCGTGGCCGGTCGGCTGCGGCCAGCAATGAGCGTCCCCTTTGGCGCGATGCCCGGGTTGGACGCTCCCAGTGTCTCGGGACATAAAGGAATCCTGACCCTGGGAAAGTGGGTGGGACGCTGGGTCCTGGTGTTCGAAGGCCGGCTGCATTATTACGAAGGCCATCCCTGGCGAACCGTCGTTGAGCCCATTCACCTGGTCCAACATCTGGGAGTGCCCGTTGTAGTGCTGACCAACGCGGCGGGGGGAATCCACGACGCTTTGGACCCCGGCAGTTTCATGGCCTTGCGCGACCATATCGACTGGACCCGGCCCTATGCCTGGCGTCATCCCGGTCCGGGCGGTCTGGGTCCGCCACGGCCGAGTCCGTATTCCGCGCGGCTGTTGTCCTTGCTTGTGCAGGCTGGGCAAAACCAGGGAATTCGCCTTGTTCCCGGAATTTATGCCCAGGTGACGGGGCCGGCGTACGAGACCCCGGCCGAGATTCGCGCTCTCAAGATCTGGGGCGCCGATGCGGTCGGCATGTCCACCGCCCGCGAAATCCAGACGGCCTGCGACCTGGGCTTGGAATGCGCCGCCCTGTCGTGCATTACCAACCGTGCCGCCGGCCTGAGTGAGGCTCCCCTGGATCACGGCGCAGTCCTGAGCGCCGGCCGCCAGTTCAGCGACCGGGCCGGCGATTTGCTCCAGGAGTTTGTGCGGCTTTTGTAAGAACTGACCGATTGCCAGGGTGAGGGTGCCGCCGGGTCATTTTTCGCCGGGCCGAAACCAGACGGATGGTTTCCTCACCTAACGTAGGAGATATGGCGGCCTTAGACTTGGACTCGCCAATAGGAAGTTTTTTCTTGTCCGACTCGCTCCGCCGGTTTAATCTGTTGAAAATGCTTCCCAACGCTACCTAAGCCGGAGCCGGTTCATGTGGCTGCCAGCGCCCAAATCCATGGTTCTTTGTGAAGATGTCCTGCCTGGACCCGAAAACACCGGCAACGTCCACCTCATGAACGTGTTTTCGGCAATCCGGCCCAGAGGCAATCCCCCTTTTCCGCACCGCCAGCCCCAGTTTTGCGTGTTCCTTCAGCTCACCGATTACCAGGGACAGGGGCGGGGCCGGATCACTGTCCGCCGCGCCCACCAGCTCGACCGCATCGTTTTCCCTGGAATCGATCATGAAATTCAATTCCGGGACCGCCTGCAAATAAAACATGTGCTGTTCCGCGTTCGTGATTGCGTCTTTCCCGAGCCCGGGGTATACTGGATAGAGTTCCACTTCAAAAATAATTTTATTGTTGACCAAACTATTACCC
>CAZFGM010000543.1:0-5179 GCA_964518515.1 uncultured Alcaligenaceae bacterium
GCACCATCTTCGGCAAGCACCAGGTCAACATCGCCCAGATGACGGTGGGCCGGCAAATCCCCGGCGGCGAGGCCATCGCCGTCTTGAACCTCGACAGCCAACCGCCCGAGGAAGCCCTCAAGGAAGTGCGCACCCACCCGCAGATCAGCAGCCTGAGCGTGGTCAAGTTGCCGCCCGCGGGTGAGATGCCGGCGTGGTTTTGAGGGCGACGAGATGGAAATCGCTTATTCCGTCAACGGGGTTCCCATCCGGCTTACCGACGAGCGCTGGCATCACATTACCAGCGCCCGCGACGAGTTGGCGGGCTATTATGACGACGTGTTGCAAGTAATCGAAGATCCGGACCTGATTCTGCCGGGCTACCGCGGCAGCTTGAAGGCCGTCAAAGGATACGGACGCGACCGCTACCTTGTGGTAGTCTACAAGGAGCTCAGTGCCGGCGATGGTTTTGTGATCACAGCCTATTTTGTTCCGAAAATCAACCGAAGGAGAGTCTTGTGGCAACGCTAACCAAGGATCGACGAACAGCCATTGCCGGAGCGCTCGGTCTGGCTCATCAGGTCGCCCACTTTCCGGCCACAAAATTGTGGCTGGATTACGATGCAGGTGCAGACGTCCTTTACATTAGTCTCCGGCGTCCTCAAAAAGCCACGCGAACGGTGGAGATTGACGACGAGGGCATCCTGCTCCATTACCGCGCCAAGACGTTGGTAGGGATAACAGTTCTGGATGCCGGCTCCAGAAGGTCCAGCGGAGGAAAATAGTATGGCCGCGGTAAGAAACAAGAAGGACAACCAGGCCCTTGCGGGTGCTCTGGCTCTGGCCCGGCAGATAACCCGTTTTCCGGTAGGCCGAATGTGGTTAGACTACGATGCCCAAGCCGATGTGCTCTACATTAGCTTCAAGCGGCCACAAAAAGCCACGGATACCGGGGAGTTGAACGACGGCGGAATTCTCATGCGCTACCGTGGCAAGGAACTGGTTGGCATCACGGTTCTCTTCGCTTCCGAGCGTTAGTAGCGGTCCTGGCCCAGCAGTTGGAGATAACCCATGTTTGTTTTTTCTCCCCCCTGGAAACCATGGGCATTCGCGCTTTTTCTCATTCCCGGCCTAGCCGCCGGCGAGGAGAAAAAGAAAGATTTGCAGTTTCCCTTTCCCGCCCAGGTGGACGCCGCCAAGGGCAAGACCGGCGTTTTTCCCAACCGCATCCAGGACAAAAACACCGGCACCTGGTTCGTGCTGGTGCCCGGCGGAACCTACCGCATCGGCTCGGACAAGCTGCCGGATTCCAAGGTCATCGAGGTTACCTTGCGGCCTTTTTACATCGCCGAGTATCGAATGGATTATTCCCAGTTTGCCGAGATCATGGAAACCGAATTCCGCAACGCCACCGACATAGACAAAGGATATGTGCCGATCACCAGCAAAGCATTTCAACAGCTATTGGAGGGCAAGGGAGACATACCCCCAGAATGGAAAAATTTCTCCCCTAAACAGCGCCAGGATGCCCTGTGGGTAACGAATGCCATTTGGACTTTGTTTAAAGGCAACCCTTGGTTGGATTCGGAAGTTTTTATTCCCAGTGCCGAAATGGAAAAAACAATTCAAAGGTTTGTGCACATACTCTTGAAGGAAGAAAGGACCATAGTAATCAAGTCTAGTTTTCGGGGTGGTAAACCCCTTACTGAATCCCAAAGAAAAGAGGCCCGGGAGATATGTGCCGCCTTTGAAGCGAAGTTTTTCCAGACGATGAAATCCCACCGCAAGGAAGGAAACTATTGTTTCCTGCGTTTCCTGCCGGCCCATTTTGGCCAGGCGCCGGCCCTGGCGGAAAAAATGGGCTTCCGTCTTCCCACCGAAGCCCAATGGGAGGCAGCCGCCCGCCTGCATGTTGCCGGCAAACTGAAACTGCAAGGGTTCTTCGATAATTCTTTGGAATGGTGTGCGGATTTCTACGCCCACGATTACTTTCAGCGCAAAAAAGATTTTCAGGATCCGAAAGGCCCACCCCGTGGAAAATTGAACAGCGAGCAGATGCAGAAATTCAGTTCCAGCAGTGGGCTGTTCAGCGGAGCCCGAACGCGCAAGTTTCACGTTTTACGCGGCGGGGATGCGGCGACCCGCCATTATGGCTATTACGGCAATCGCTCGCCGAATTACAAAACCATACGGCTGGTTTTCAATCCGGAGATTCGGTAGGAGTAAGTTTTTTCCATCCGTTCAATAAAAAGCAATCCCCCAACCCTTGCCGTTTTGCTGGTGGTCAGCGGCGCCGCAATCCCCGTCCCGGGAGGGCCTTCGTTCGCTGCCCGTTGTGCAGCACCAGCTCGCCGTTGACGATCACGTGTTCCATGCCGCCGGCCAATTGGCGTCGTCAAGCTGCCGCCGGCGAGCGCGATGCTGGCATGTTTTGATGCTGTCCGCTATTCCTTCCTCGTTATACATGATAAGATTCATGCGGGCCGCAGGGGCAAGAGTGGTTTGGGAGCTAATCATGAGCACGGTCATCATTGATCGCGGTCGCGGACCGGAAATCGCCGGCACTCGAATCACCGTCTACGACATCTGGGACTACGCCCGGGCTGGCCATCATCATACCTACATCGCCGCCGTTCTCGGCCTGTCCTCCGCCCAGGTTCTGGCCGCCTTGCAATTCATTAACGAACACAAGGAGGAAGTCTTGGCCGACTACCAGAAAATTCTGGACCGGATCGCCCGGGGCCATCCCCCCGAGGTACAGGCCAAAGTGAATGCCATTCATGCCAAGTATGAGAAGTTGTGGGAAGAAAGGCGCAGGAAAGCTGGGGAGAACGCCGATGGAAGGCCTCATGGCGGATAATGACATTCGAGGACATATGAATGTCCTGGTCCATATCCTGGAGAGTGAAGCGTGGCGGGATCTTTGGCTGGGGCTCAACCTTTCCATCCGGACCTTGGAAGACCTTGGTTTGGATGCGAAAGCATCGGATGCCGTCATTTGGAATGTTTGCCAGAAGTTGCAGATCGTCTTATGGTTTTCAATCCGGCGATTCGATAAAACGCAAGCCCTCAACCCTTGCCGTACTGCTTGTGGTCAGCTTCGCCGCAATCCCCGTCCCGGCAGCGCCTTCGTTCGCTGTCCGTTGTGCAGCACCAACTCGCCGTTGACGATCACGTGTTCCATGCCCACAGCCAATTTTCGCCCCTCGTCGTAGGTGGACAGGTCGGCGATGGTTTCCGGATCGAAGACGACGACGTCGGCGGCCATCCCGGGTTGTAAAAAGCCGCGGTCGCGCAGGCCGAAACGGCGGGCGCAGTGACCGGACAGGTGCTGGACGGCCTGTTCCAGCGTCCAGGCGTGGTCGCCGCGGACGTGCTGGCCGAGGTAGCGGGCGAAGCAGCCGCAGCCGCGCGGATGGGGATGGCTGCCGGTGAAGATGCCGTCGCTGCCGGCCATCATGGCCGGGTGGCGCATGAGCTGGCGCACGTCTTCCTGGGTGCGCCTTTGGTGGGGCACCACGCAGCCCACCGCCAGGTCGCAGGCCGCCAGAAGGTCGCAGATGAAATCGCCAGGTTGTTTTTTCGCATCCTGGGCCGCTTGCTCGACCGTCAGGCCTTCATAATGGCGCAGCTGCGGGTTGGCCACGAAGCCCAGGCGAATGGTTTCGAGCGGCACGCGCGGGGCGGCGAACCAAGCCTCCAGCTTGGTCCGCACCGCCGGATCGCCCAGCCGGGCCACGGTCGGCTCGACACCGCCTTCCTGCACCCACGGCGGCAAGGCAACCATGCCCAGAATGCTGCTGCCGGCCAGGTAACAGTACAGGTCATAGGTCACATCCACGCCGTCGGCCCGGCCCGCGTCGAGCTTCGGCAACACCATGTCCGCCTGGCTATTGAAGTGCGAGATGTGCACCGCCACGCCGCCTTCTTTGCCGATGCGGTAAACTTCGTCCATGGATTCGAGAACGCCGTCCGGATCGTAGCGGCGCATGTGTGTGACGTAGACGCCGCCAAAAGAGGCCATCGGGCGGCACAGGGCGATGAGCTCGTCGGTCTCGGCATAACGGCTGGGGATGTAATCGAGTCCGGTGGACAGTCCCACCGCTCCTTGTTCCATGGCCTCGCGGACCAGCCGGCCCATCTGTTTCAGCTCGTCGGCGGTCGGCGGCCGGGTGGCCAGGCCCAGCACCTCCATGCGCAGGTTGCCGTTGGGAATCAGGCAGGCGACGTTGAGGGCGGTGCGGCCATCGAAGCAGGCCAGGTATTCCGCCATGCTCGACCAGCGCTCGGGCAGGTCAGGCAGGCCGCTGAAGCCGGCGGTGTAGCGGCGCATGTAGGCCAGGGTGGCCGGCGACGCCGGGGCCATGGCCACGCCGTCTTGCCCGAGGATGTACGTCGTCACGCCCTGGCGAATGGCGGGCTCGTGCAGGGGATCGGCCAGGAGCATCAGGTCGCCGTGCACGTGGGCGTCGATGAACCCCGGCGCGACCACCTTGCCGGCGGCGTCGATGCGCTGCCGGGCCGGGGCGCCGGTCAGGGCGCCCAACGCGGTGATGCGGTCACCCGTTACGGCCACGTCGGCCGCGTACCAGGGCAGGCCGGTGCCATCGATCACGCGGCCGTTGCTGATGAGAAGATCAAACATGGGTCAGGCTGTCCGTTTGTTCAGATTCAGAGGGACGCCGTTCTTTGCCACTGTACCAATCGGCTTTCCGGTCGGCCACTTGTAATGATGTGGGACAGGAAACCGCCTTCAAAACCAAGGCAACTTGGCCCACATGAAGATCGAAACTGCGCGGGGATAAAAAGAAGAACGCCCGGCGACCGCCGCCGAGCGTCTTCTATTGGGGAAGAGTTGGTGCCGTAAGGAAAGCGAAAGGCTGCCGGACTCCACCTAGCCGGTCGGCGACAAGGCGGCTCCGAGGCAGGGACCGTTACACCACCCAATGGTGTTGAACCCTGCCGCCGGCCGACTTCAGTCGGAGACCCGGCAGGCTTCCGCAACTTGGATCGTGCTCTCTTTCTGTTCAAATAAAAGAACGCCCTGGTAAAGAAGGCTTGCGCGGTTTTTTTATTTTTTTCTTTCGTATACCCCAGTGATCCGCAACCGGGGTAATGGTCTAACCTGGATTTCTCACTCGTGGCTTGGCACCATGCAAGTAGCACCGATTTCCTAAGCCGTGGCTGCGAAACGGATTGG
>CAZFGM010000544.1:0-5179 GCA_964518515.1 uncultured Alcaligenaceae bacterium
GCCGTGCCGGTTTTGCTCTTCATCGGCGCCTATTCCTACACGAAACGCTTTACCGCTCTGGCTCACTTCTGGCTGGGCGCCGCGCTGCTGCTGGCCCCGCTGGCAGCTTGGCTTGCGCTCCGCGGCCCGACCGATCTGGAAACGCCGGCGGTGCTCGGCCTGGCGGTCCTATTTTGGGTGGCCGGCTTCGATATCCTTTACGCTTGCCAGGATGTCGATTTCGATCGCCAGGTCCGGCTGTCGAGCATCCCGGCCCGGCTTGGTGTCCGCGCCGCCCTGCGCGTTGCCCTGCTGTGCCACCTCATCATGGCGGCCTTGCTGGCGGCTCTGTACCTGGTAGCCGGCCCGCCCCTGGGTATCATCTACCTGATCGGCGTCGCCGCTATCGCCCTGCTCTTGCTTTACGAGCATTCCCTGGTCCGCCCGGACAACCTCACCCGGGTGAACCAGGCGTTCTTTACGGTCAATGCGGTGATCAGCCTCGGCCTGTTCGGCATCATATTGATCCAAACCTTGTTGGCCGATTAGCCCGGTTTACCTTTAGCGTCGGGGAATCTCTTGCAATGAAAACGCGCACTGGTAAGGATACGGCGAGCGCGAAACGTAAACCGGGATCATTTTTCCAAATAAACATGACTAATTACGAAGGCGGTGGATTCCATCGCCAAACATGCCAAACGCGTACTTGGCAATCCTCCTTAAGCACATCGTATTCCACCGCCAGGGGTGGTTCGATGAGGATACGGGAATTGCCGCCGCGGGCTTCGCCAACGTCCAATGGTCTTTTTGCCAATTCCTGATCGATGATATTGGCGGCGGCGGCAAGAGCCGCCTTATCTGGGGCAGATATCCACAGGTTGGCCAAGTCGTTTTCGGTTGAGGGAATCCAGACAACCGTCCACCTCATGATGCCCCCAAGTGCTTGAGGATTTCCGCAAGGGATTTTCCTCCGGCTTCCTGTTTGCGACGCTCGATTTCCTCCGCCGCCAGGGGAGGACGTTGAGCCAGGGCCAGGGAAAATAAAAGTTTTTTGTACAGGGCTTCCGGCAGGAATCTGCCCAGGGTCTGCCCGGCTTCATCACAGATTTCCAACTCTTCGGCAAGGTTTTTCAATTTGGCCCGAAAACCAGGCTCCAGGGTAACACGGCTCATGGGCAATCTCCCCATGTTGATGAGTGGAAAACACACCCATTGTAAACAGCCCGGCATTTTTCGGGAATCCGAAAACCGAAACAACCGTACTGCTCAAATTTTCTCCCACAGGGGGCCACCCAAAAATCCTGATTCATTTCAAGTTTTCCGACCGCTCCTACCACGACTACCTGGGCGGCACGTCCCGCCAGCGCTGGCACCGCGACTTGCTCGCCACGCCATGGAGGCGGAAGGAACCGTGGAAAAGTCCCAGGAATCGCAATAACATGATCACGAGAACGAATCCCCAAGAAACGAGGAAGTCATGTACACCAAGATCAAAGAGGAAATCGGCCAGGAATACTACAAGCAAAACTTCCCGAACGAGGGCCAGCGGTTCGTGGCCTGGTATCTCCGCAACATCCACCTGCGGGACATGAACCAGGCGAGGGCCGAGATCACGGACGGTCCCGACGACAAGCAAATCGACGGCATCTTCGTGGACGACGACAACAGTACGGTCTACGTTATCCAAGGCAAGTTCGTCGGTGTGGACGCCATTAGCGCCGAGCCGCTTCGCGAAGTCATCTCATCTTGGGTTCAACTCAAAGACCTCGTTCGGCTCCAGGAAACCGCCAACAACAAGCTGAAGCTACGTCTTGCGGAAGTCGCCATCGCCATCGATGACGACTACGATGTGGCGTTTGAGTTGATTACGACCGGCACACTGACTCCTTCTGCACGGGACGACTTGGCAACATTCCAGGCCCAGCTTGCCAGAGCGGACGATTTCCCGGCGTCGATTCACGTGGTGGACGAGGACGAACTCAAGCGCCGATACGAAATGGCCCTGGAGCGGGAGAACCCGCTCCTCAGCCACTCACTGCAACTTCAGCCCGGCAAATTCCTGTCGCTGGAGTTGGCCGGTACACGGGTGGTCTTGGCGGCGATTCCGTTGAAGGATTGCATCACCTTTCCCGGTATCAAGGACGGCACGCTCTTCCAAAAGAATGTACGACAGTCGCTCGGCCTGAACAATACCGTCAACAAAGGCATCAAGACGACGATCTACGGCAATAGTCGGGACTTCTTCTTTTACCACAATGGGATCACCGCCATTTGCAACCAGATGGAACTGACCGAAAGCGGACTCTTCAAGGTCCGGGGCGTTAGCGTGGTCAACGGTTGCCAATCGTTCAACACCATCCTCTCGTGCGGCGAGAAGGTCAAAACGCTCGACGGCGCCTTCGTCATGTTTCGCTTTTACGAGATTCCCCAAAGGGACCGGGCGGACAAGATCAGCATTTCAACAAACTCGCAAAGCCCAGTGAAGCCCAGGGACTTGCGGAGCAACGACAAGCGTGTGCTGTCTCTGAAGAAACTTTACGAGCAGAAGTACCCCCAAGGTTATCTGATCACCCAAAGGGGCGCGCAGGCACCCGCAGACAAGGACAAGAACCTTGTGGTCGACCTGGCCGACCTGGGCAAGTTCATGGTTACCTGGCATTCGCAACGTCCGAACATCGCCTATAGCGAGCAGAAACTCTTTGACAAATACTTCGAGCAACTGTTCAAGCGCGACTACAGACCGGAGAACATTCACGCCTTGGCGTACTGGATGCGCGAAGTGTGGAAGCGCTGGACGAAGGAAAATCCACTTGGTTTGAATGAATCGCTCTTGGCGATGCGAGCTTACTCTCCGTTCCACCACCTGTACGCGGTGTCGCTTTGCTTTTGTGTGGCGAACCGCATTGCGGAGGGTGCGCCGATTCCGGTAGTAACGTTGGAAAAGGCCCAGGCAGGTGGAATCGTAGACCAGGTTGTGGATATGGCGGGCACATGCTTGAACACGGCCTTGGAAGCGGCCGCCAACGAGCCAATGCCTGCCAATCGGGTTTTTAGTCCACAGAACTGGATCAAGACCAAAACCTGTCTTGCGGGTATCAAGGCGGCGATGCACGCGTATTTTAACATGTTACCAGCGATGCCAGGCGGAAAGGAACTGAGCCAAAAGTTAAAGGCGGACCTGGCGATGGACGCCGGGCATTTCGAGGCTCGCTGGGCTGCGGATTAGGCTGCGTCCCTCGTGGAAAGTCCAATTGGTGAGCCGTCAACGGACCAAAAACGGCTATATATGTGTTTGCCACGGTGCAGCGGCAAAAAAAGTTACAAGATCGGCTTCTCTGGGGCGGTCCTCATTGGATTCAGAATTACGAGGTTATCAAGGATGCCAAAAGGTTGCCTTCGCCAACCCGCCTCCCATTTGCCATCGTGACGTTTGTTCGCGGGTCGTACTCGCCAACCTTTTGACCGTTCACGAAGAGAATCTGGCGTCCGTTGCTATCGGTCTGAATCTCCCCGATTTTGCGGCCGTCTTTGGTAAGATACTGAGTTGCCATGATTGTCCCTTTCTTGAATAGAACCGATGCGAACGACAAAGCCCACTTGCTCCGGCGTCGCGTTTCACCACCTTCAATAACGCGGGTCGTGGAAGTCATAAACAGCGGAAGCGAACCTGCATTGCATTTTATTTTTTTCCCTTCCTGCTCAAATTTTCCTACAAAGGCGCCGCGCGTTTGAAAACGTCCAGGTATGTATGCCAATAGTATGCAAATTCTTCAGGCTGCCGTGCTTTTGATAGGCAAAAGTGCGGACGCAGAGCGCTGAGTTGCCCCCCATGAATCGTCGGTGTGATGACAATTTCTCCGGCCGCCGAATCCGGATCAATCGCCAGAACGGTTTGCGCAAAAAATGCAGTCTTGCGGATGTCAAGTTGGCTCTTCTTCAGTTTTAACCGTTTGCCTTCCTTCAACCATGAGCGAAAGTTTTTAACGCTTTTGTCAAGATCCATCAAATAACTCTCACCTACCAATCGCCATGCGGCGAAGGTTTGTTTTTTGGCCGGATCCGAGAGAAGTAGCCAAACGGAATGCTTGGGTTTTTTCAACCAATCGAAGAGCTTATTTTGAAGTTCACTAGATGTGGCGATGTGGTTAAGATTGAACCCGGCGCAAAATAAGGTGGATTTCGCGCGCTGGAGCATGGAAAGGAGGTTGAAGGGTGATTCCCCCTGGCGTCGCCCCATAAGAACCGGAGACACAAACCTCCAGTGCGGTGGCCCCATTGCTGCCGCGCTTACGGCGTCTTCGCCATTTATCTTAGGCGTGCCACTTCCGAGGAAATTACCAATTTCAAAGACCAATGTTCGAAGCTCAGAAGGGTAGGCGAGGTTTCGAACCTGTAACTTGTCGAAGGGTGAGGGGAGGTCAGTCTGCTTTAGGCCGAGGGCGCAAGCGAATAAGATATTCGTTGCCCTCGGATCGTTTCGATACCGGAGGTAAGCACCGCCGACTTCAAAATGTACCCAAGGACTGAAGAAAAGTGAGTTGGGCGTCATGATTGCGACGCAGACCGTGGCCTGGTTCAATTGGTCCATGATCTTATCAAACCACTCCTCGTTGCTCTTTATGTCGCCCAAATCACTTGAACAAAAAACTTGACCCTGGAGCGCCCCTTTCAGTAGGGCCTTCAGCTTTTTAGCAAGGTTACCGTCAGCGGATGCATGGCTTAGGAATACTCTCCGGGGCTTCTTCGTCACATATGCCTCCTTTTGGCAATCCGCGCGCCAAGCGCGAAACTAAAGTATTGGGCAGAATGCTTTGCTTTTTAACGACAATTATAGAAAAACCTGTACCTCCTGGCCTTATGGAAAATGAGGCTTTCCTGTCTTCGCTTGCCGAACCGAGAATAAATCTACTTGAGGTTTCCGGCAACGCAACAACAAAAATTGCCGCACGGGGTAATCCGCTGGTGCCGGCAGCGGCGGGGCTACGCAGCGGCAATTGCCGCGGCGGCGCGCGCCTTGCCGGCGCCGATTGACCCTGTTTACGTTTAGCGTTCGGCGAATCTCTTGCTATGATTCCACGCCCAGGGTTCAGGAATTGACCATCGGCAAGGCGAAATGAGGCAAAACCCTGGCGGCTAAGCTGCCTATCCTACGGGGCGACCCCTTTCATTTTTCCATGCCGCCAAGCTTCACGAACCGCTG
>CAZFGM010000545.1:0-5168 GCA_964518515.1 uncultured Alcaligenaceae bacterium
ATCGTCCCAAATGGCGTCGCCATTCACCAGAGGAATCTGTTCGACAAGGGCCTAGGAAATGAGGAAACGGACATTTGACGCATTTCAGCGAGCTGCAGGGTTTGGCCCGGCGGGATAAAGCCGCCGGCTCGCGAATGGCCGCGCGCGAATGATAATGATTCGACGGGCGCGCTCCCACTTTACGGCAAGGCCACGTTTTTCAAAGCAAACGGCACCTCGATCACGGCGCTGCGGCGATCGGTGTAGACGAAGCGGGCCGGGGGTCCCTGACCGGGCACGAGGCGGTAGGTCAATTCCAGTTCCTGGGCGTTGCCGGCGCCGCGACCGTTGGCGGTGGCGCGGATCGCTTCCAGAGGCTTGCCGGCCTGATCGAACAAGGTGAAATTGGCGGCGCTCAGCGTCCTTTCCTTGCCGCCCACGGGTTGGCCGTTGATGATGACGTTCGGCAAAATAGGCCCCGGCCGGTCCACCAACGTTCGCGGGGGAGCGTCCACTTCGATGCGGAGATGAATTTCGTTGTCTTTCTGACTGACGGTGGAAATGCGGACGGCGCCGGCCCGCGCGCCTTTGAAGGTCTGCCCGGCGGCCTTGAGAATGTTGTCCACGGTCACCAGCGTTTCCGGCGCGGACAATATCAAGCCGGTGATCGTACCGGTCAATTCCTTGAGCTTGGTAGCGGATGGTTGGGGCAGTTGCAGGACCAGCGGAGCCAGGCGGGGATTGCCACGCGGCTCGGCGCCGGCCGGATTGATCACCTGGCCATTGATGATGACCACGCCGGTATTGGCAGCGGGCGGCGGGGTAGTTTTGTAAGAAAGCCACCGCTGCACGAGAGAGCGGTCTTTGTCGTCGATGGCCCGGTTCACCTTGACGGCGATAACGTCTTTCCACACCAGGGCCGGCTCGGCGGTAACTTCCAGGGCCAACAGCGCTTCGCCGGGACCCTTGCTGACGTCGGGCACCGGCGTGCCGGGCGGCAAGGCCCGCACCCGCAGGCTGCCGGCCAGCTGGGTGGGCAGGTCCGGCGGAGTGCCGGCGGTCAAGATGATTTCTCTGGGTTTATCGCTGTCGGCAGGTTTCATGGCATCGGTGGGCCGGGGGCCAACGCCGCCCCCGATGATGACGATGCTCGTGCCGGTCCGCACCTGGGCGAGTTTCTTGACCGGCGCCGCCGTCTCGACCAGGCCCGCCTTTTGGCAAAAGACCGCCAGCGCTTCCCAGAAACTGGTCGGGCCGACGTTGAGGGTGATTTTTCGCCCGGCCAGCGGCGCCCGATCACCTTCGATCCGAATGGCGAACCCGGTTTTTCTGGCCAGGTCCTCGACGGCTTCAAGGACCGGCGTGTCCTTGTAAACCAGGTGGACCTTGCGTGGCGCTAGAAACCGCGCGGTTTCGAGGCGTTTTTCGATGGTGATCAAGAGATCGACGGCCCGACGACGGACTTCCGGATCGGCGCTCGTAGCCGCGCCCTGCAGCGCCGCAACAGCGCGCGGCCCCAGTTCCTCCAGGGCGTTGCTCGCCGCCACGCGGTCAGCGTATTGACTACTCCCGAGGCGGGCGATCCATTCGTCGATGGTTGGTGTGGGTTCGGCCGCGACGACTGGGATAATCAACAAAGATGGTGAACAGAAACAAACTCTTGGGAGCGATCATGGCCGTGTTTCCTCCCGAAAATTCAAGTCCCTGAGTTGCGTGATCGCACCTCGCTTGGCGGTTTCGCGTGATCAGAATCCCGGGGAGGAATTAACATCCTCAAACGGATTCTGGTTACGCTTAACCGCCGAGCGAGCTATGGCTACGCAGCCGGTGGGTTCAGGTTTCGCTCGGATTCTGATTACGCGAAACCGCCGAGCGAGCTATGGCTACGCAGCCGGTGGGTTAGTTTTCACTTGGCGATGGCATATTCCGTCATCGTCGTCGGCGTCTGCGACAGCACCCGGCCCTGAGCGATGACCAGGTTGCCGGGCACTTCGTTGTTGGGGGTGGCGATTCGCTGGACGACCTGGCCGGTTTCCAGGTCGATGGCCAGGATGGCGGGGTTGGGTCCCTGGGTGGAGCTCCTGACCGGGAGGTAATACATCTTGCCGGCGGCCACGCCCAGCCCGGAAGGCATGCCCGTGGGGGATTGCCACAGATCTTTACCGTCCTTTAAACTGACGGCCCGAACATGCTGCTGGCCGACAATCACGAGCTTGTCCTGGTGGATGCCGGCCACGTAATGGTCGTCGGTCAGGCGCTGGACCTTCCACAGCAAGGCGCCGTCACTCAGGCTCAGGCACTGAAGCGTGCTGGCGTCCGGTGCGGCCAGGATGACCTTGCCGTCAGCGAGAAGAGGGCCGGCGTATTTCCAGGTCGCATTCAGATTGGGCGGGGTTATCACCCCCGGTCGGCGAATGGGCACCCGACGAATCATTTTGCCGGGCTGCGGGGGCGGGATTTCCGCCGCTTTCGGCTCTTCCAGGTACGGATAGGCCCACACCAGGGTATGCGTGAGCAGATCGACGCCGACGACCGCCCCAGCATTGCTCGGGCACACCAGGATTCCTTGATCATAAGCCAGCGGAGCCGACCAGGTGCGGCGAGCGGCATCCACTTGCAATGTCTTCTTGTAATGAATGAGCGGCTGCGTCCACACCAGGTCGCCGCGTTGCGGGTCCAGGCACACCAGCCGCAGCTCGGAATCCTTTTCGATCAGGCTGTAGAGCCGGCCGCCCAGGGGCAGAGGCGGGCCCAGGAAATAGGCGTCGTCCAGCGGCCCCGGCTTGGCGTCGTCGGCCACGCCCCCCGCGAGCCAGTCCAATTTCCCCGTCGCCAGGTTGACGGCGATCAGTTTGTTGTGGCGGACGGCCTTGGCCACCTGCGGGGCATTGCTCGGCAGGTTGTTGGGTTGGACTACGCGAAAGCCGATGGCAATGTTCGGATTGTTGTAATAGGGGTTGGGGAACGGCGGCACGGCCAGATCTTCGACGGCATAGACGCGCTGGCCATCGCTGGAAAGATTGCCGAGGGTGGAGTTCTCCACCAGCACGCCGGGATACGCCGGTAAATAGGAGCTGACCCACTGGCTGACGTTCTCATAACTGCCGGCCTCGTTGTCAAAGCCGAAGTACAAATCCTTTTCCCAGGCTAGCTGGCCTGTCTTGGTATCGACGGCGTGCAGGCCCTTCTGGGTGCGGAAGAGCACCTTGCCGGCGGCCGCCAGGGGCACGGCTCCGGGCAAGACGGGTTGGCCGCGGCCGTGCAGTTGCTGGACGGCGTTGTCCAGCCAGCTCCGGCCGGCCGGGGTCTCCACGGTGGGCAGGTGCCAGCTTTTGCCGAGGTCCTTGGTGAGCGGTTGGCTGGCGGCCAAGGCGGTGCGCGCGGGATTGCCGCGAAGCAGGGTCCAGTCGTGGGCGGCAACTTGGGCTCCCGAGCGCTGGATCGGCTGCTGGAAAAGGCCTTTCAATTCCGCCAGCGTGGCCTTGCGCTCGCCCAGGGTCAGGCCGTCGGGTGCTTTTTTCACCAGGCGGTTCCAGGTGTCTTCGGCACGGACGGCCTCCCCCTGGCGCTGGAAGGCCAGGGCCGCCTTGAACAGCGTTATTGCGGAAACCCGATCGGCGTCCGGCCGCTTCAAAAGACGATCGAAGCAGACCGCGGCCATGAGGTACCGGCCGCGATCGAGGTAATAGGTGCCCAAGAGGTCGAGGGCCTCGCCGCCCGCCTGGGTGTGGAAATAGCGCAGGGCGACGTCCGCCAGCTTTTGCAAGTCGCCGGTTTCCTGGCCTTGCTTGAGCAGGTCGCGGGCCCGAGTGCCGGACAGGATTTCGTACAGCTGCCGGCCGTCATTCGGCAACGTGCCCAAAAGGCGATTGGCCTCGGCGCGCACGCTGACCCACTGGGTCGCCCCTTGATTCTCCTTGGGCAGGAAGCAATCTTCCGGAGTGTCCAGGATTTCCTGCAAGGCCCGGGTCACTTCCTTCCACACCTTGGCCTGGATGTATTCCGGAATGGCTTGCAGCTTCCTCTCCAGGTCGGGATTGGTGGGCAACGAGACGTGGGAGCTGAAGGTCGGCCGCAGCTTGTTGAAGGCTTCGACGAACTTGGGGGGATCGGTTTTTTTCGTTCCCGGTTGGCCCCAGGCGGCGTCGAGGGACAGGAAGAAACAACCCAGAACGAGAAATCGCGGCAGCATGACGAAAACTCCTTGAAAAAAGCCCGTCCACGGACTGTGCAATCTAATTGTCGCCAAATGGGCCGCCGGAGCAAGGGGGGAGGCCCCGCTTACCTAATTCTTTAGGTTTTACCGGCCCCTTCGGAGCCTGTCAAGAAATATCTCCGTCACGTTACACAAGGTAGCAAGCCCACTCCGTGTGCCGTGGCCAGCGACGGCACACGGAGTGTGCCTGCTACTTTCGCACAATCGGCAAAGTTGGAACAACCCGCGCGCGTGGAATTTTTCCCGGCAAATCTCCCCAAGCCAGCCGGAATTCTCGTTGCGGACGGGCGCTTGGGGTTCCTAGACTGCACTTCAGGGAAAGAAGCCTTTTCCCTCCCGCCCCGCAAGAAGGATTCGGCATGTTCTGGCTTGATTCCACCATCCTGGCGGTCCTGGGCCTGGGCGCGCTGCTGGGCGCCCTGAGCGGTCTGTTGTGGCAGGTGGCCCGGCTGGCCGGCCTGGTCGCCGCCGTCTACGCCGCCGTGGTCCTGAACGAACCGGCCAGCGCCCTGGTGCACGAAGGTTTCCTGCAAGGGGCCGACCCGCGTGCCGCCCGGCTGGCGGCCTATGGCGGCGTGTTTCTGGCCGTTTACCTGGTTTTTTATTTCCTCACCTACTTGCTGTATCAAGGTCTGGAAGCCGCCCGGTTGGAACCCCTGGACCGGCTGTTGGGCGCCGCCCTGGGTTTGGCCAAAGCCGGCCTGATCCTGGCCGGCCTGTGCTGGGGCTTGGCTTCCTATCCCCATCCCAAAACCCAGGAACTCCTGGGCAAATCCCTGCTGGCCCCGATTCTGGCCGAGGGCCTGGATTCGCTTCTGCGCACCTTGCCCCCGGAATTCACGATCGATTCCTGGGAAGAACTGCGCCCCTTCTGGGATCGGGAACGCGGGAAGAAAAAGGTTTAGCTAGCCCCGCTGGATAGGCCCTTCGGGCCGTTTTTGCGACAAAAAGTTGTCGCAAACTGATAATCAAA
>CAZFGM010000546.1:0-5163 GCA_964518515.1 uncultured Alcaligenaceae bacterium
TGATCCGCGCCTGACCGCCTTTTTCCGGATCGATAAACAGAACCGCATCCGGTTGAGGTTCATTATCCAGGTCCAGGCGGGTGGTCGTATTATCCGCTCCGATTACTCCGGGGGTGGCAGCCTCATACGCTGCCAACCAACCACTGAAATGGCGGCTGGGCCGGCCATGCTTGCGCACGCGGACCGGAGAGGGCATATACACGACTCCTTCAATCAATTCCGCCTTTTTCAAGTGGGGCATCGCTTCGTAGCGGCGTTCGAATTCCGCCCGCGTCAGGCGATCTCCTGGTTCCAAAGGAGGAACCAACCCATTGTCTTGGGCAGGTGTGGTTTGCACAGGGGATTTTTCCATGGCCAGGCCTCCTTCCGCCCTTCAGGTTATCGCGGGAACCTGCGCCAGGCAAGTCCAGCGAAAGGGGGGTACGCTATCAAAAAATGATTGCTTGAAATACCATTGCGTTTTTGTGAAATCAATGAGGGGTGGCATGAGTGGCATGCTTTCGCGGCTCCCTCCGAGGCCTTGTAGCGGTCAACCAACACCGCGAAAGCATGGGGTTTTTGCAAGGACTCATGCGGTGCTCCTTCAGAGTTCCAACCCCTCGGTTGGGAGCCGCGAAAGCCACCCAGGGCGTCGTTAGCGCAAAAGCGCAATGGTATTGGATGAAAGATGGTTCCATTATTGCTGCGGCCCGGCCTCCCAGATTCGGAACGTCCGGTCGGCGCTGGTGGTCAAGAGGCGGGTGCCGTCGGGGCTGAAAACCACGCTGGTAATGGCGTCCATGTGGCCTTTGAGCGTGAGGACTTCTTGACCGGTGGTCGCCTGCCAAAGTTTCACGGTCCGGTCCTTGCTGGCGGTGGCCAAGCGTTGGCCGTCGGGACTGAAGGCCACCCCGGTAAGCGCGTCGGTGTGGCCTTTGATAGCCAAGAGCTGCTTGCCCGTGGCTACGTCCCAAACGATCATGGTCTTATCTTCACTGGCGGTAGCCAGCCGGCGAGCATCGGGGCTATAGGCCAGGCTCGTGACCGGCCCGGTGTGGCCGCGCAGGGTCATAAGTTCTTGGCCCCTGGCGTGGTCCCAGATTTTCACGGTCTGGTCTTTGCCCGCGGAGGCAAGCGATCGGCCATCGGGACTAAAGGCGACGCTGGTAATGGTGTCCAGGTGGCCTTTGAGCGTGAGGACTTCCTGACCGGTGGTAGTCTGCCAAAGTTTCACCGTCTTGTCCTTGCTGGCGGTGGCCAGGCGCTGGCCGTCGGGGCTGAAGGCCACCGTGGTCGCGGCCCCGGCATGGCCCTTGAGCGCCCGGGTAAATTTCCCGGTAACAGGGTCCCAGATCTGGAGCAAACCATCGCCGGCCACGGAGGCGAGGAGCTTGCCATCGGGACTGAAGGCCACGCCGGTCACTTCCTGGGCGCAGACCAGCGGCGGGCCGACCGGCTTGCCGGTGGCAATGTCCCACAGGCGCACTGTCTTGTCCGCACTGGCGGTGGCCACGACCCGGCCGTCGGGAGAAAAGACGCCGCGGATAACGGCCCCGGCATGTCCCTGGAGCGGGGCCTTGTCGGCCTTGGCCCGCGTCAGGCGCGCGAGATAGTGCCATTCCCAGCCGCGCAGGTCTGCCGCCCCTTTGCCCGGCCGGGAATTTTCCAGCAGTTCCTTGGCCGCCCGGAGGTTGCCGGCTTCCCAGCAGCGCTGGGCCTGGAGCATTTGCGCGGCGTACAGGTTGAAGCGTGCTTGGTGAAAGGCCCGTTCCGCCGCTTCGCGGGCAGCCTGCTCTACGGCGCGGGCCCGATTGGCTTCCGCGCGGGCCCGATTGGCTTCCGCGCGGGCCCGCGACTCCGCAGCCTGTGCCGCCCGCCTCTGCTCCTCGGCCTGCTGCCGGGCCTCCTCGGCCTGCTGCCGGGCCTTGACTTCCGCCGCGAGACGTTTCTCCGCCAGCTTGCGAACCGCTTCCAATTCGCGGCGCAGCTCGGCAACCTGTTTCCGCAACAGGTCCGCCTCACGCCGGGCGGCCTCGGCCTCTTTCTTGGCTTTTTCCAGGGCCCGGGCCGGGTCCTCTTTAGGTTCGTCACCCTGGAGCCGGGCAAACGGCCCGGACAGAAAAATCAGAACGGTCGGGATTAACAGTGATTTGACCATGGTTCGTTTCCTTTGTCCCATGAAAAACGGGAATAGGTCTCACGAATGGTGTGACCATTCTATTTTTTCGCTCGGATAACGCCAGTCACTACGAACTGCCTACTGCACCGGTGAGCCGCCGAGTTTGTCCAGGCGTGCCTTACGCTCGATCCAGGTGGCGCCATCCAGGGGACGGGGCACCCCCGTGGCATCCAGGGCCATGCCGGTCTGGACCTGGACCCACAACAGGATGCGTTCAGCATCTCCGCGGACCGGCGCGACGCGCAGGCGGTGGATTTTAGTCCCCGCACCCACCAGCCATTGGCCGTCGGCGGTGAACGCCAGCGTGCGAACGTCTTCTTTTGGAAACAAAGGGGGGCCGATCGCCTTGCCGGTGTCCACTTCCCAAAGTTGATATTCCTGGGTGCCGAAGAACTTTTCCCCCATTCCGGTAATCATGGTCTTGCCATCGGGGGCAAACACCAGGGTATTGACTTTTTGGCGGTGCAACAAAAGGGGATGCAGCAGCTTTGCGGACGGGGTTTCCCAAAGGTGCACAGTTTTGTCCTGACTGGCTGTGGCCAGGACATTGCCATCCCCACGGAATGCCGCCGCGGTAATCGTGCCGCCGGTGTGCCCAAACGACGCGGCCTGCCGTTGCTTAGCGAGATTCCACAAGACGCATTCTTTGTGAAATTCGCCGCCAAACAGCCAGCGGCCGTCCGGACTGACCGCGAGGGGGATAAAAGGCCCCTTGGGAAGGCCCAACGGCACCGGGTCCTTGTTGGTGAGAAAATCCCAGCGATAGAGCTGGCGAAAGTCCCGGACGAAAAGCGCCTGGCTGTCGGCGGCAAAGGCCAGCCCCTCACTCCGATGGGCCAGCGCGGACGTGAGCGGCGTGCCGTCGCTCTTCCAGATTTGGATTTCGTGTTCGACTTTTTTGTTTATTGTCTGCAAGGTATTGTTGCTGGCGACGGCAACATATTGGCCATCGGGGCTGCAAGCGACGTGGGTCACGGGATGGCGGAGCCGGACCGCGGGGGCCTTGGCTTTCCCCGTGACCCCATCCAGGAACTGAACTTCTCCCGCCTCCTCATTGACACCCAGGAAGACGGTCCCTCCCGACACCAGGTTTCGGGAGTCAGGGCTGAAGGCCATCCGGCGAAGAGCGGCCTGCCCCGCCGGAAGGCTCGGAGCGTGGTCGGGGCCTGTCTGCCAGAGTTGCAGGTTTTTCCCCGTGCGGGTGAGAATGAAGCGTCCCGTGGGGCTGAACTGCGCCGGACCGAGTTTGGGATGTTGCAACGGAGCGGCCAGCAGGCTTGCGGTGGTCGCATCATACAGCCGCACTTCGTCCCCCGCCGGGAAACCGGGACTGTCCGACACGAGAAAGCTCTGGCCATCGGGATGCAAGTCCGCGCTGGCGAAGGTTCCGCTCGGCAGCGACAGCTTCTTGTCCGTGCCGACGTGCCAGAGGCAGACCGTTCCCTCCCCCAGGGTCCCCGCCAGCAACAAAACTTTTTTACTGTCGGAACTGAAAACGGCGCTGGCCACACTTTGCGGAAAGGACAATTCCGGTCCCACGGGCTTGAGCGTGGCCACGTCCAGGGCTTGCACCGACGAAGGGGCCTTGAATGTCGGCAGAATAGGTTGACGGTTCGTCGGTCGAATGAGCAGCAAGGTCTTGCCATCGGGACTGAAGACAGAACTTTGAAATAACCCGTAGAAAGTTTTCCGCGAGGTCGCTTTGCCCGCTTCGATGTGCCACAGTTCGGCCTGCCCCTGGCGGAAACCGGTTTCTATTTTTCGCCGCGGTTTGTCGATACCGTCGAAGATATCGATCACGGTCGGTTTTTCGTGGTAGGTCACGAGCATCTGGCCATCGCCGCTGAGAGCGAGCACCCCGCCGGGGTCCTGATGCCAGCGGGCCGGACCGCCTTGCCGCGCCGTTTGCACTTCCCATAACCAGGAACCTTCGCCCGCGCGGGTGACAAAACAGGTGGCCAGGTCATTGAACTTTACGGAAGTCACCGGTCCCGGGTGTTTCAAAGGCGGACTGACCGGGCCGCCGGTGACGGCGTTCCACAGCCGGGCGGCGCCGTCCTTGCCGCCAGTCACCAGGAGCATGCCGTCACGACTGAACACGGCCGAATTGATGGGACCATCGTGGGCTAGGTGCTTGTCCAGCACCTGGCGCTTTTCCAGGTCCCAGCGATAGAGCTTGCGGTTTTTGCGGTCCAGGGCCAGCACGTTCCGGCCATCGGCGGTGAAGATCGTTTCCGTCACGAAATCGGGCAGGACGGCCGCGCTGTGCAGCGGATACATTTGCGGGCGCCAGCCGGTCAGGTGCCTGCGGATGGACGCTTCCAGATCGCCGGCCTGGGCTTCCTGAGCCTTGTGCAGGCTCTGGGCCAAAAGCAGCAAGCCGAAGACCGTCTCCTTCTGGACGCACTTGGCATAGGCCTGCTCGAACGACAGGTTGGCCACCTGCCAATCGGATTTCCGTTTGCCCTCCTCGGCCAGCAGCCGCTGCTCTTTTTCCAAGTCGGCCAGGCGCAGGGCCTCCTTTTCGGCACGTTCTGCCTCCGCGCGGGAATCGGAAACCACGACGAAGGCCACACTCAAGGTGATGAGGGCGGCCAACACGGCGGCAACGGCCAATCCCCCGGTGACGGCCAGGGCCGGATTCCGCCGGCACCAGCGCCAGCAACGCTCCGGCCAACTTACCGGACGCGCCAGAATCGGTCGGCCGGCCAAGAACCGGTCCAGGTCCTGCGCCAGAGCTTCCGCGCTGGCGTAGCGCTTGGCCGAATCTTTGTGCAAACACTTCAAGCAAATGGTTTCCAGATCGCGCGGCGTGGCCGGCTGCAAGCGCACCGGGGCCACAGGTTCCTCGTTCAAAACCAGCAGCAGGGTTTCCAGGGACGTGGGCGCCTGAAACGGCGGCCGGCCCGTCAACAGCTCGTACAAGATCGCCCCCAGGGCATACACATCCGTGCGCGGTCCGATGTCCTCCAGGCGGCCCGCCGCCTGTTCCGGCGCCATGTACG
>CAZFGM010000547.1:0-5145 GCA_964518515.1 uncultured Alcaligenaceae bacterium
CGCGAGGACATGGTCACCAGCACCGATTCCTACTTCCGCCCCTCGGACGTGTGCGTCGCCCCGGACGGCTCGGTGTTCATTAGCGACTGGTACGACCAGGGCGTCGGCGGACACAACGTGCGCAACCTGGAGGATGGGCGGATTTATCGGGTGGCACCGGTGCCACCCAGAGGCAAATCCGCGCAGCCAGCATTTGATCTAAGGTCTAACGAAGGGTTATTGGCTGCGCTTGGTTCATCAGCACTTTCAATCCGATATATGGCTATGGCTGAGTTGAACCGAATGAAGCCAAGCCAGGCGGTTGAATTCCTTCTCCCCGCGATGGGTCAGAAAGAGAATCCGGCCCTGCGCAGTCGCGCCCTTTGGCGAACAATCGACATCATAGCCCGAAATATTGACCACCCTTTTCCTGCCGGGGTTCGGCCAGTAATTGGCAAGATCGCGGAGGATGACGATTACCGTATTCGTATGGCGCTGATGCGCGCCGCAATGGACTCCGGTCAGTTACCAATTCCAACGGATGCAAGCGTGTCCGAAACAGTCATGTTAAGAAATGCACCCGTTTCACTTTATCGCGAAACGCTCCTGCTAGTCCGAAACCAACATCCTTTGAAGGTTGGAACTGTGATTCGGGAACTCGCCAAGCAATACGACGGCAAAGACCGCTTCTACCTCGCCGCCATCGGCATCGCGGTCGGGCATCCCGGTATCGACGCGGCGACCGACAAGCGGCGCGATATCATCCTCGCCGACTTCGACAAGCACTTCCCCGAGTGGAACGACAAGGTCGCGGGGCTGGTGTGGGAGCTGCGGCCGCCGGGCATGGTGGCGATGCTGCAGAAGCGGCTGGGAAACAAGAAACTGACAGCGGCCCAGCGAAGTCAGATTGTCGATCTCCTGGCCGATGCCGCGGATGCCACGGCCGCCGCCCCAGCGATTCTCCAGGCCCTTGGACGGGAAAATTTGTCCGAAGTCCGCGATCACATCCTGGCCCATCTGCGCCTGCATCTGCCGGGAAAATGGAAGAACCTTCGCAAGAACCCCGACCTCGACAAGCTCATCGTCCAATTGCTAGAGGACGACGCCCGCAAGACCACGGGCCTGGCCCTGGCGGCGGCCACGGAAAACCCGGATTGGCTGCCGCTGATCTTGCTGTCGGCGCGGGCCAAGGAGCCGCCGGCCGTGCGTTTGGCGGCGGCGCAGGCGCTGGCCGCCTTTCGAGACGACAAATTCGCCATCGACGCCCTTCGCGTCTTGGCGGTGAACCCAACCAATCCGCAGCAGCTACGCCTGGAGGCGGTGGCCGGACTCGCTCGTCATAACACCACCAAGGCGCGGGAAATCCTGCGCGAGTTAACGGGCGATGCTGAGGTCGAACTGCCCGAGCGCCAGGCCGCGATCGCCGGCCTGTCGGCAAGCAAGGACGGCGCCGCCTGGCTGTTGCAAGCGCACACGGCCAAGAAACTGAATGCCGACCTGACCCCCGATCTCGCGCGCCTGCTGCGCCACAGCCCGTATCCCGACATCAAGAAGCAGGCGGAGAAAATCCTGCCCGCGCCGCCCAAGCTCGATCCGAAGAAGCTGCCGAGCATTCCTGCCTTGCTGGCCCGCAAAGGCAATCCTGTACGCGGCGAACAGGTCCTCCTGGCCACGCTCAAAAACGACGCCCAGTGTCTCAAGTGCCACATTGTCCGGGGCGTCGGCAGCCACGTTGGCCCGGACCTCAGCACCATCGGCGCCAAGGCCAGCCGCGAGAACCTGCTCGAATCGATCCTCTATCCCAGCCGGGCCATCAGCCATCAGTTCGAAGCGTGGGTGGTCGAGACCAAGCAGGGCCTGGCCGTCACCGGCCTGATCATGGAAGACGCGCCGGACTTCTTCGTTCTCCGCGACGCCACCGGCAAGGATTTCAAGATCGCCAAGAAAGATGTCGAGACGAAAGCCAAAAGCCCGGTCTCGCTCATGCCGGACAATTTGATCCCGCACCTGCCGGAGGCGGATTTGGTTGATCTGGTAGAATACCTTTACGGTTTGAAAAACCTGCCTCCGGGAGCGACCAGCCGGTTAGATCGGGAATTGCATCCTCGAACTGTTCACCTTGCGAGAAGTGAAAAACGCTTTTTCTTGCCTTGATGTGATGGTCTGGCATTAATGCGTATACTTCCGACGGCGCGGAGAAGTTTTGGGTTTCAAACTGCTTGAGTGTAGTCCTCACGCTCCGCGTGAGGATTCTCGTCACGCGGAGCGTGACGACTACACTGCGGCTCAGCCGCGTTAGGAGTAGGAAAAGGATTAAGAGCAAGAGTAAGATAAAGACAACCGAAGCTTCTTGATTATTATCCTACTCTTTATCCTCTTCCAAATCATTATCTTCATCTAACTTTTTCTCTTCTTTTTGCCCTGAACAGTTACCTTTCTTTTGTCATCGGGCGCTCAAGGCCACGTAATCGGTGCGGATACGGACCTTGTAGTTGCCGCTGGAGGCGTTGTTCCACGGGCTGGGGACGATGTGCAAGTAGAGCTTGCCTTCGCCCAGGGGGTTGGCGTCGTAGTGCTCGCCGATGACGAAGATTTTGCCGGACTCGCCGATGCGGCCGAGGAGGGCGCCGGCCATGTAGACGCCGCCCTTGCCGGCGGTGCTGTAGCCCTTGGGCGTGGTCACGTACTGGCCGGGGCCTTGCGGCCACAAATCGACCTGGCCTTCGCCGCGGATCACCAGGCGCAGATTGCCATCCACCAAGACGCCGCTGTCCAGCCACTGGTCGATGTTGGCGCCGAAGTGGGCGGCGTCCACCATCAGCTCGACGTCGCCGGCCTGGGTGCGCTGGTGCAGGCTGCGGAGCTGGCTCAGCTTCAAGTCGAATTCGCCGAAGGTGTCGGATTTCACCTTGATGCCCGGCGACACGATGCGGCCGGTGATGGTGAATTCCACCGTCTGGATGGTGTCTTCGTGCCTGAACTTGAGCTGTTCCGGGGGCACACGGTCATCGAAGCGTTTGATGAGGGACACGGCCCGTTTGACGACTTCGAGGTCTTCGCTGCGGGCCGCCTTCTGCAGCGACGGATAAGCCATTGGCCCCATGTCCATGAGTTGCTTGACGGCGCTTTCGCGCTGCTTGTAGTCGTCGTGGCCCATCTGCTTGATCGCATCCTGAATTTGCGGCTCCAGTCCCTCGGGCAGATGCAGGCCGAATTCGATGCGGCGAATGTCGCGCAGGGGAATGGTGAGTTTGCCGTATTTGGTCATGACGTCCACGGATTCTTGCAGGACGGTCATGCGGACCAGGCTGCCATCGTTGAGACGTACTTCGGCGTGATTGGATCGGGGAGCTTCCTTTTTCCCCGTGCCCTGGGCCAGGCTCAGGCTCGCTCCCATGACGGGGACGAGGAGGGCCCATTTCAGGTGAGAGAACATGACTGCCTCCAGAGGGAAAGGGTCTTTTATGGTTCTCGGCAGGAACCTCCATTTTCCGGCCGGCTTGTACAATGAGAGGATTCGTTCCGGTGAATGACTGGCAGCAGGATCATCCACCCTTATTAAAGCAGGAAACCGGGAATTTTGTAAACCCCACTTGCCGGTACGGGCGACTTTCAATACCGGGATTAATTTAATCCTGGGATATAAAAGTGCTAAAAGCAACTTTTCTTGCCCGGATTGTGTTCCTTGACTAATTGACGCCGGTTGGAAAATAGGCTTTACCTGCGGACAGGCGCCTGTAATCCAGCCCAAGCGGCCGGCTCCTGGTCGGCGGGTCCTTGTCAGGGCTTCATCCGAAAACATCCACCGGATCCTCTCTACTTTTAGGATCAACTTTTTCCTGCCCATCGGACACGCGGCTCTTTTCTGGGTTCCCTCCCTTGCCCTTTCTTCCCCCCCTTATTGCATGGCATAATAAGGGATAACGCCTCCCTGTTGTCCGAGAAGCAAGAAAATAAACCCATCTAGCGGGTCGGCAAAACCCGGCAACCGGGAACTGGGAAGGAAAGGGAGGTGCAGGCAGAAAGCGAAACCTGCCCCAGGGGCAGGCCTGCGCTTTGTTGATTGGGCACCATCCGTTTCCGACCCAGCTCGGGCCTTCTACGGAATGAATGGATTGGCGTAGTGCAAAACCCGTGCCGCCCGCCGGCTTTTCGGGATGGCCGAGGAGCTTGGACGGAAGTGAAATTGCCAAAAGGTCTTGCAGACGGTGCAGTTGAAAGGACTGCCGCGGCGCAGACGATCTGGCGATTGTTTACACCCAAGAACCTTGTCAACAGGGGTTTACACCCACTCCCAACTCCCAGCCAGATGTCCCAAACCTGCCTTCCGGTCACCGAGCAGCCGTAGCGCTTCGGCTTTCCCATCGTAGCCTGTGATGCGCCACCAGGGGCGAGCGCCGGCCACAGCGAAATCTACCCGGCGTTTCCCTTGGCCTCTGACTTTGAGGGGCCCTCTATGCTGGGATTTCAGGGCACCTGGACCGGTCGGGGCATCGGGCGCGGCACCGGGGGGTTGTCGCCCGGAATAACAGGTTCCTCTTGCTCTTCGTTCAGGATGATCCGCGGTTTCACCAGGACCAAAACATTCGTGGTTTCCCGGCCATAACCGTCAGAGGTCATAAGCTGATGCAAATAGGGAATCCAGCGAAAGACCGGATGGCTATATTCATGGCGACCTTCTTCCAAGACCTTGCCGCAGACCAAGAGGGCCGTTTGTCCATCGGGGATTTTCAGAGTTCGTTCCACTTCCACCTTGGATACCCGCGGTTGCTGCACAAACATCTGGAAAAATAATTCCTCGCCCTGGCTATTTGGCTTTTTTGTGATCACCGGCAGAATGGGAACTAGAGGATCCACTTTGCTCAGGTTGAAAACCAGGTGCAAGTCCACCGTGCGCCGGTCAGCCGAAATCACCGGACGCAGTGAATACTTTATGCCGGTGGGGACAATCTTGTTTTTCGGATGGTATAACACCTGGTCGCCTTCCTTGGTCACCTTGATATCGGTCAAGAAAAAGTGCTGGTCCGTCACGGCACAGCTGGCCCGCTGGGCGTTGAACAAGGTGATCTTGGGAGCGTGAAGGATATGGGTTTTGCGGTCGCATTCGGCGGTTTCGAAAAGCTTCTGCACCTGCCGGTCCGTGAGCAAGACCGGATTTTCCTTTCC
>CAZFGM010000548.1:0-5139 GCA_964518515.1 uncultured Alcaligenaceae bacterium
GTCTCGTGGAACGGAATTATGCACCAAGGAAGGTCCCGTTCCAAGCCCAGTTGCCTGGGCCGGCCGTGATTTTACCACGGACCGCCTACTTGAAAAAAGCACGGATGCGTGCCGGCGCTCTCAGTGCGCCCCGTTTGCAGAAAACAGCTACGACAGTGCCATTCGCTCCTGACACCTTTGTTCTGGCCGTGGTTGGGGGTTTGTGGCTTTGCCTGCCGCTGGCTGCCGGGCCTCCGCTCGTTCAGAAAAGCGGCCCGGCTACTCTGAGCCTCGAAGTCGCTTGGAATAAAGGCAAGCCGGAAGTCCCGTACACCCCCCCAGTCCTTCTGACGCTCACCGTGGAAGGGATGCCTCCAGTGATGGTTCAGGTGCCCAAAAAGTGGATCGCCTCAGACCGCTGGCACGTTTTTCCGCAAGGAAAGCCAAAAGAAACGGCGCTGGACCAGGGCCGCGTTCGCTGGCAGCAAACGTTTTTTCTCGAGCCGATTTTGCCCGGCGATCACATCTTGCAGCTTGAACCGGTGCAGGTGGAGGACAAAGCGGGCAAACAAAGCCTTTCGTGGAAACCCATTGCCCTCCAAGTCCAAAAGCCGACTCGGGAAGCAAAAGTTGAGCAAATTCGCGATACGCCGACAATCGAAGAGTTGCCGGGGACGGAATCCCTTTGGCCAATCTGGGGGTGGTGGTTGGCGGGCGGGTGTGGGCTGGCCCTGGCGGGAGCCCTCGCTTGGATGTGGTGGTGCCGGCAACGAATGCGCGCCCCCGTGACGGCCGCTCAGTGGGCCCATTATGAGATGGATCGATTGCTGGCCCTGGGCTTGCCGGCGCGGGGCCAAAGCGAGCGCTTTCACACCGTCTTGTCCAATATCATGCGCCGCTTTCTGGAACGGCATATCCACATCCCGGCGCGGCAACAAACCACGCCGGAATTTTTCCAGGCCCTGACGCGCGAAACCCGCCTCTTGCCGTCCCAGCACGAATTCCTCCGCGATTTCCTCGACCGCTGTGACCTGGCCAAGTTCGCCGCCGCCGCGGTCGCCGCCGCCGAATGTCAAGCCCTGGCCGATCGCGCTCGCGAATTCATCAAACAAATGGCCATGGCCCCTGCCCCAACTCCGGAAGTCACTTTTCCCCCAGTATCCAAACCGGCCGACTTTCTTTCAGGCAAGCAGACTTCACACTGGTGGCCCGCGATGACGTGGTGGAAAAAAGCTCTTCTTCTGTCCATCGCCTGGCCTGTGGTGCTCGCCGTTTTTTACGGTATCCTCCTGGTGGCGATTTTGGTCTGGGGGAGCAGCCCCGCCAGCCAATTGGCGGCAGCCCTTCTGATTGGAGAAACCATGGTTTTGCTTTGGTTTTTCGGCACGATAGGCATTTGGCTTGTTATTTATAACCGAAGAAAAACTTGAAAACTCGAGTCATTTAATCCGAAAAATAAACCTTCGAGGAACGGCCGGTCCTGTGCGAGGCGCGGCACCGGCAACGCCCAATCGGCCCTTTCCTGACACGACCTTGAAAAAGAATCTGTTTTTGAACCCCCGGCAAGGTAATATAGATTCCTTGAGGAAGAGTGTGCGTAGGGAGATGGCCATGAGGTTCATGTCTGGTTTCTTGTTTCTGGGAAGCGCGGCGCTATTCCTGGTTGTTGCAAGCGCCTATGCGGCGGATCAGCCAGTTCAGAAGGACAAGAAGCCGCCTGCTGGGGAAAAGCCGTTTACCGTAACCTACGATGTCAGCGACATCGTGGCCAAGAGGAGCTATTGGGAATCAAACGGGCAGCGCGTGGACGTCATGGAAGGTCTCGCCAAAAGCATCCTGGGATACATTCCGGCCCAGAATTTTCTCGGCAAAACCCCGCTTCATACCATTCAATTCGCCAATCGAAAAACGCTGGAAATCCACACCGACAACACGACTCACGAACAAATAAAAAACGTTTTGCAAGCCTATCGGCGGTCGCTGGATCTGGCCCTGGTGGTGAATTGCCGGCTGTATGAAGTGGACCGGAAAACGTATGACCGGCACATCGCGGAAAAAAAGCCGCGGCATCCGGGCAACCCGGCGGTGTTCGTTGATCCCACCACAGAGGAGACCGAGCGCAAATTCCTCGAGGGAAAAGCCGGCGACGACAAGCCGTTCTACCTCGGCCTGAAACCTCTCAAGGCCAGTAAAGTCACCATCCAGGATCGCGAGCAGGGCGAGATTTTTTCCTGGCGAACCGCCGTGCCCTACGAGCGCAGCCCGGGCGGCGGCCGCTTTGTGAAAAAGGGGGAAAAGGAAAGCGCCTTCGCCGCCCCGGGCTTTTCCTTTTCCATGGCCCCGGTGGTTTCCGCCGACCGCCGGTACACCCAGATCAAACTCACCCAGAAAGTCACCCAGCTGCTGGAATGGAAAAAAGAAAAAGCCCTGGAACTGCTGCAAAACCAGGATTTCAAGGAGGTTTTTTTCGAAGTGCCGGTCTTGCAGGAATCCTCCTTCACCAGCACCTTCACGGCCTTTGACGACTGGCCAATCGTGGCGGCGGTCCAGGGACCAAGGCCGGGCGTCCGCGACCACGACCGTCCGCTGGTCCTGTTGTTTTCCGCGCGCATTCTCATCGAGGAAGAGGAACGCGCCATTCAAAAAGGGCTGGAAGAAGAAAAGAAGAAAAAGAAGTGATCAACGGATAAAGTGTAACCGCGGGACACGGCATGCGCTAAACGTAAACCAGGCTTTGTTTACGTTTAGCGCACGCTGTATCCTGGAAATGAAAGAATCCTCCTACCGAAAACCTCATGCTGCAAACGCGGCTGTGGATGGGCGCCCTTCTGATCGGCCTGGCCGTCGGCATGCTGGTCGTCGATCGCCACCTGGCGCCGTGGTTTCCGTTCCTGGTCGTGTTCGTTTTGGGCCTGGCGCTGGCCGCCTGTTTCGAATTAATTCACCTGTTGGGCCCGAACCGGCGGCCGCATGCCTGGCTCTGTTATGGGGGAATAACCCTCCTGGCGCTGGCCAACTGGCTGCCGCACTTGCCCGACGTGGCTGGCGATTGCTGGCTGTGGATTCTGAGCACCTTCACCGGCTTGGTGCTGGCGACGTTTGTGCTGGAAATGGCCCGCTTCCAGCAACCCGGGGACTCCGTGGAGCGCATGGCGCGGACGTTGTGGGTGCTGGCGTACGTGGGCCTGTTGCCGAGTTTTTTCGCCCAGTTGCGCTGGCTCGGTCCGGAGCATTTATATCACGGCACCACCGCCCTGGCCCTGACGATTTTTGTCCCGAAAATGTGCGACAGCGGTGCGTACTTCACGGGCCGGCTGCTCGGCCGGCACCCGATGACGCCGGTACTAAGCCCGAAGAAGACCTGGGAAGGCGCCGTCGGCGGTCTGGCCTTCGCCGTCGTGACCGCCATCATCGTCAATCGCCTCGGCCCCGCCACGTTGCTGGACGGCAACCCGCTGTACGAGATCGCCTTCGGCCTGACCGTGGGCGCCGCCGGCATGCTCGGCGACCTGGCCGAATCGCTCATCAAACGCGATTGCCAGAAGAAAGACGCCTCGCAGATCATGCCCGGCTTCGGCGGCGTGCTCGACGTGGTCGATGCGGTAATCTTCGCGGCGCCGGTGGCCTATGCGTGGTTGCTTTGGAGTTAAGCATGGCCCTATTCCCTATCAAATCGACGCAATCGGAAATGCCCAACTCCGTTTTGGTTATTGAGCCATACCAATTCGAAGGGATTTGGGTTTTTGATGATCCGGCGGTCGGCTTAAAACAGGAACCTTTTGTGGCTGGAATAACCGAAATGATCGACCGGCTGACGATTAATATTCCCAATGCCGACAAAGGTTTTCGTTTGTTGTTTTCTGTTCGCCCTTTCGAGGGTCACCAAACCGTACTTTCTTGGCTCAGGGCAGATGCCATTGAAGGAAATTGGTATCGAGCGGAAGATCAAGGCGACGAAGGGTGGTTGTGCCCCGCTTTGTTCCATTATTTTCCGGAACCGCCAAAAAATATTTTCATTAAAGCAGAGCCAAAAAAGAAAAACAGGTCCCCTGGATCCTCAATCACCCTGAGCGGCGACGTGGGTCAATGCGGTGCTCTTCGCGGCGCAGGTACTTTGTCCACCTCAGGTTGGTGTGGAACTCTAATATTTGAAATGCCTTCTGTAGTACCATCGTCCCGATCAAGTGGTTTCTTGATTGATCGGTACGGCAAGAAATGCGCGTATCGTTTTGAGACAATCCTCATTCCAGCATGGCCACAGAAGAAAAAATCAAAACATCGCCATAATCCCTGTCGTCCCTGGCGTGCGGCTTACGCCTATTAGGGTAGAGACCCTGACATTCACTCGCCTTTATACCCAGGAGGTAATCACCCATGATGCCACGCCTCATCGCCAGCGTCGCTTTCGTCGGCCTGCTGCTCGGCAGCGTGCAGGCCCTGGAACCGTTGAAATCAGGCCCCCCGGTCGGGGCAAGGAATAATCGCAGCGGGTTCTTTCCGCAGCATGTGACCGGCCCCACCGCCGGCAAACGCCTGTGCCCGGTCTGAAGCGAATATGACCTGGTCGCTCTGATCTTCGTCCGCGAGACGAGCGACTCCTTGACCAGTCTGGTCAAGAAAATCGACCACCGGGTGGAGGCGGCGGCCGGCAAGGCGGGTCGGCACCTGGGCACCTACGTCCTCTTCGTCAACAACTCGGACGGCCTGGACAAGCGCCTCCGCGGCATGGCCCAGAAGGAAGCGCTGAAACGTGTGTCCCTGTGCATCGGCGCCGCGCCGCCGCGCTACGAGGTGGCCAATGAGGCCGAGGTGACGGTGGTGATCTACAACCCCGGCCGGCGTTCGCAGCAACACGTGACGGCCAACTTCGCCCTCCGCAAGGGCGAGCTGGACGACGCCAAGGCCGACGCCATCGTCAAGGCGCTGTCCGATGTGTTACCCAAATGACCGGCGCTTGTGCCGGACCCGTCAACCTGGCGCTCCAAGGAGTCGCTGGCGCCTTCGAGCCGCGTGCATTCTGATCGGGTACACCACATGGCCACAGAGGGAAAATTAAATGTGTCAGAGGCTGTCCGAAAAGGTACAGGACCCCTCGATTATGAAAGGCTTTAAAAACTTCCGGGTGGCCCAAAGTCTCAAAACTCCACACGCTTCCAGAAA
>CAZFGM010000549.1:0-5124 GCA_964518515.1 uncultured Alcaligenaceae bacterium
GATAAGGTTGTGGATTACGGCCAGTCCGGCCGCGTGATGCTGACGACCCTGACCAAGGAATTGTTCGTGCCGCGCTTCCTCGAGCGCGACGAAGGGGAGCGCGAGCCGCCCAGCGCCAAGTACCCCTGGGACGGCGTCAGCGGCGTCAAGCCCTGGCGCGGCATCGCGGCCACGACGACGGTGGGGGTGTATTAAAAGGTTTTTGATCCAGTAACCTATGGGAGTATGGCTTGTGGAAGTTCTGAATAAAATAAAACGATTGGTTATACGAAAGCGCGTAATTTTCACAGACAAAGCTCAGGCCGAAATGAAAGTGGACGACCTGGATGAAGATCAAGTTTATGAGGCTATAATCAATGCACCGGCAATAACTAAACGAATCCGTTCGAAAAACCCGCAAACCGGAGAAAAGGAATATATGTATGTGATTCTGGGTCAAACCTTTGAGGGATTAGCCATCTATACCAAGGGGAAAATCTTACGAGCGGGCGATTTGGAGGTGTTTATGTCCTTGTCTCGTCAAAAAAGACCACGGTTTGGTAATTCGCATAATCGTTTGCCCCCGCTCTTGCCCTGTCCTGATTGTGGAGCGGAGACTTTGCGTAAAGTGCGACAGAACTGCCAATTGCGCAACGGAATGGTAATCCGCCGTTTGTCCCATTATCAATGTTCGACATGCAACGCCGTCTTTTTCGACGATGCGGCGATGAAAGAGATTCGCAGACAGCGGAAAACCCAGAGAGCAACGAGTTAAACATCAGCCCAAGAAAAAAAACCCGGAGACGCACATGGAATGCGTCAGCGGCGTTAAGCCGTTCCGGGTTTCGCCGCCACGACGACGGTGGGGGTGTATTGAAGAGAGACCTCAGGTACTTTGTGTCCTCTAAAAAATGTTAGAAGAATCCTTGACCACCGAACAGAAACTGAGTGCTCTTTTGGGGCCGTGTGTTGCTTTACTGTTCCTCGTCCGTCCTGAATGCCGCATGGCACCACGTGAGCGGATGAAAGGTATTTCAGATTCAGCAATCTTTCATCGGTGGATGGATCTCTTTTGGACTTTCAGGGAGCCGGAGGTGATCGACCTTTTATCCCCTGAAGAGAATGGCTACCTGACGGATTTCAACGCTGTTTTTGATTCCCTTCCGTGGCGGCCACTTGAAAAGGCACCCACACATCAGTGAAGTGGCTGATGAGGATTTGTCGAAGTTGCTTCCCTCTGCTACGAGATTGTTGGAGTCGCTGGAGAGACGGACGAGACCGCCTATTCTAAAAAGATTTTGGGGGAAGGTGCTTTCCCTCTTTGGGTTGAAGTAGGCGTCAAGCTGCCGAAGCGGGGCTTTTTTTGATCAAAAAGATCTGAGGACCGGCAATGGCATCACCTTTTCCCGGAATGGACCCCTACTTGGAATGCTCCGAGGACTGGCCGGACTTTCACACCACGTTTTACACGACGATTCGAGCCGAGTTGAACGTGCGCCTGCCATCGGGTTATGTCGCCCGCATCGATCGCTACGTGTGGATTCATGAACCCACGGCTCAAGAGCGCAAACGGCTGCGGAAACCGGACGTTTACGTCGTTAAAAAGCGCGGCCTAACTGCCGGCCCGGCCGCACCGGCTCTGCTGGCGCCCAACACGGTGATCCTGCCGGCGGTGCGCAAGGAAGGCGATCGCTTCATAAGAATCGTCGACGTCAAGAACCGCCGTGTTGTGACGGTGGTGGAGGTGCTTAGCCCGGCGAATAAGGCCCCGGGACCGGATCGCGACGCCTATGTGATGAAACGCAAAGAGTACCTGGCCACGGGGGTTAACCTGATCGAAATCGACTTGTTGCGGCAATGGCCGCGCATGCCGTGGGGAAAGCCAGCGCCGCCGGCTGCCCCCTATTACATTCTCGTGTTTCGCGGCCCGGAATGGCCGCGGGCGGGCATCTGGCCCGTTTCTCTTGTCGATCCGCTTCCGCTGATCCCCGTGCCCCTGGATCCCGGTGTGGCCGACCTAGCGCTTCCCCTGCAACTTTGTTTTCAGCGTGCTTTCGAAATGGGCCGCTACGATGAAGATATCGATTACGGGCGACCGCCCGAACCGCCGTTGCCGCCCGCGGAGGCCGCCTGGGCGCGCGGGCGAATCGTGAGCAGCCGCGGCAAAGCCCGAGGAAAGAAACACGGAACGAAGTGACCACCGCGGCGCGCGCGAATGAAAAACAACGGGAGTCCAACATGCCGGCAGTGACTTTTAATCCCTCCGTTCCTCTTGAAAAGGCAACCGTCCAGGAAATTCAGTTCGAGTTGATCCGCCGCACCCAGTATAACGCCTTGGATGGGAAACGGGTATTGGCCTCGCTTTTGGCCCATTCGGACCGCTGGCAATCGGTCCTGCTGGATCGTTTAAGCCTTTCCAATCCCGGAAAATTGCCGTCCATGGGCCTGATCAAGCTTCGGGATTTGGCCGATAATTTCTGGAATGCGGACACGCTGTACATCCTGACGCCGAATACGCAGAGCGCCAAGAAACTGGCCGCAATAATCGAAACAGAAGATTGGGGTGGCATGGTCCGCGTTCATGATCCTGAGGATGTTGACCGTGCCTTGGGAGGAAGTGAGCCCGATCAAGCCGTCGTTTCTCTATGGTGGGATTAACGAAGGACCTCTCCAGGGCATGAGGCCAACAATCCCAACGGTAAACCAAAACACCTAATCGAGGTTAGAGCCATGTCGTCACCATTTCCCGGAATGGATCCCTATGTCGAAGAGTCGTCGATCTGGCCAGATTGCCATGCCGGGTTGATTGTGGCGATGTGCGCCGATCTCAATGCCCACCTGCCCGAGCGCTATGCCGCCTGGAAGGATCGCAATGTGTGGGTGTATGAGCCGGATACGGAAACGCGCTCACGGTTGAAAAAGCCGGACGTTTTTGTGACGGAGCCCTCTCGACCCGATAGCGGCTCGGGTGGTGTCGCCGTTCTGTCCGCTCCGGCAACTTCGGTCTTGCCCATCATTCGCCGCGAAGGGAATCGGTTCCTACGCATCATCGATCGTCAGAGCCGCCGCGTGGTGACCGCCATCGAACTGCTGAGCCCGGCAAACAAGGATCCTCATCAGGACCGTGACGCTTATGTGGCAAAACGAAACCTGTATCTGGCCACCGGCACCAATCTGGTCGAGATCGACTTGCTACGCGACGGCGAACGGCTGCCCATGGGGGAGCCGGCCCCGCAAAAGGCCGACTACTACATTTTCATCTGTCGCGCCTTGGATTTCCCCAGCACGGCTATTTGGCCACTGGGAGTTCGCGATTCTTTACCGTCCATTCCGATACCGCTCAATCCGGAAGATGCCCCGGTCAGTCTTAATCTGGGCGCTTGCTTTGCCCGCGCCTATGATGAAGCGCCGTATCGCAAGGAGATAGACTATACCCAACCCCCAGTCCCGCCGCTGTCGGACGCCGACGCCGCCTGGGCCCGTGCGCTTCTTTCCCACCATCGTGCCTCGTGAATCTCGAAGGAGACCGCCAGCCATGCTACACATTCCTATTTCCCGCTGGGGCGAGCCGTACCAGAGCCTGGACATCGACAAGGTGGTGCACTTCGCCTCGGGCGAAGCGCTGGCCGAAGTCAGCCGGGCCAACGGCGGCCTGGTCGAGCGCGACATGCGCCACGCCCGGCGGGCCCGCGCGGTCCTGCGCGAGATTCCCATCAAGGAGCTGCTCGCCATGGTCAAGAAGTCCGGCGAGCTGTACGTCAAGGCCGAGCTGCCGCTGGGCAGCGGCACGCAGACGCCCGACCAGTTCGTGCGCATGCAGTCGGCGACCACCGGCTTGCCCGAGCACATGTGCCGGTTCAACATGGAAAAAAACCTGTTCGTCCTCAGCGAAATGGAACGCATCCTCGACTCGCTGACGCGCGGCCTGGATTTGAACATCCTCACCCGCGGCTACGGCGTCGAGGCGCTTGGCGTACCCGTCAGTTACCAGGCGCAGACGCCGGTCCTGGGCATGGTCCTGCCGTCCAACTCGCCCGGCGTACACACCTTGTGGCTGCCGATCATTCCGCTGCAGATCGGCCTGGTGCTCAAACCCGGTCCGCAAGAACCCTGGACGCCCTACCGCATGACCCAGGCCTTTATTCAGGCCGGCGTGCCCAAGCAGGCCATCGCCATCTATCCCGGCCTGGGGGACGTCGGCGCCGCCGTCTTGCAGCACTGCCCGCGCAGCCTGATTTTCGGCGGCACCGCCACCGTCGAGCAGTATAAAGGCAATCCGCGCGTCCAGGCTCACGGACCAGGCTTCAGCAAGATTCTTCTGGGTGACGACAAGGTTGATGAGTGGGAAAAATACCTCGACATCATGGTCGATAGCGTGCTGGTCAACAGCGGCCGGGGCTGCATCAACTGCTCGGGCATCTGGGTGTCCCGGCACGGGCGGAAGATCGCCGAGGCCATGGCCGAGCGGATGGGCCCGATCCAGCCGCTGCCGCCGGAAGATCCCAAAAGCGCCCTGGCCGCTTTCACGGTGCCCGGCCAGGCCGACGGGGTCAACGCCGACATTGACGCCGCCCTCAAGGAGCCCGGCGTCCACGACCTCACCGCCAGGTTCGGCGCCCGCCTGGTCAAACGGGAGCGGTGCGATTACCTTCGCCCGACCGTGATTTTCTGCGAAGGCCCGGACAAGGCCATGGCCAAGAAGGAATACATGTTCCCCTTCTGCACCGTGGTCGAGTGCCCCCAGGACCAGATGCTGGACAAGATCGGCCCCACTTTGGTGTGCTCGGCCATCACCGAGGACGCGAACTTCCAAAGGGCCCTGACCGACGCAATACACATCGATCGATTGAACCTCGGCCCGCTCAAGACGATCCAGCTCAACTGGCTGCAGCCGCACGAGGGCAGCATCGTCGATTTCCTCTTCCGGGCGCGAGCGTTTCAGTTTGACAAGGATACGATCAAGATTTAACGCGGCAAGCGAGGAAGCTCATGAAATTCAGGTGCCAGTCATGGACCAAAACAAAGCCCAGGAAGCCCTGCGAATCTTCAAAGAACTTGCCGCGGATGCTGAGTCCGCAACCGACCTGCAACAGACTCCGGAATATGAGGAAACCGTTCGGATCCGCGTCGAAATGCGGGAAAGGG
>CAZFGM010000550.1:0-5107 GCA_964518515.1 uncultured Alcaligenaceae bacterium
AACCGTTCACCCATAAAAACTACTTCCACAAGCCACTGTAGCCGCAGGCTTTAGCACTGACTGTTATACGCTTCTTTGACCTTGACTTTGTGGGGCCAGAGAGGAGGTATTGTAAACAACTTTGGCGATTGATCCAACGCCTATTCATAGGCCAATAGGTCTTTGGTGGATCGTGTTGTGGATCGGCGCCTTTGTTTGCGTCGTCTGGTTGCTTTGCGAAATCGGCCTTGAGGTTGGGTTTTCGCTCCCGGTAGGTTTTCTCTGCTGATTTGGGCTCATAGCGTTGTACATGGGCTACGTAAGTCGGTCTACTGTGTTTGACTTTTTTTCCCTTCAGCTAACATACGGCGGGCCGTTCACGCGTCGCACAAGACCTTTCACGGAAGTAAAGGCTATTCAGGTGCTGCGCCTGGTGCCTTTGAAAAAAGGCCCATCTGTGGAGGAAGCGGCTACATTGACTACGGAAAACACAAGGGATTATTTTGAACTGAATTTGGTTTTGGACGAACCGTCAAACCCTACTATAGGATTCATTTATTTCTGATTTTGGGTGAGGAGCCAGCGCGGAACGCCACGAAATTTCTTTCCCGAATTCTCGAGGTTCCGGTGGTTGAACAAATTTACGTTGATGCCACCAACAAACTCAATCATGGATTCCGAATCGTCCGACGCCGGTCATAGGGAAGTCCTCGGAAGCTTAGAATCGCCCACGGCAGGTCTTATGTACTACCGCGTCTTCGGCGCTAACGATTCCCCCGTTAATCCCGCGGCCCTGCTGGAGCATCTGCACGGTCTCGGTTTCGCGGTCACCGGTCATTTCCGCGGCGATGAGCAGGGCTGGTTCCGGGCCGAATTGGTGTTTCCCGAAGCTGACGCCAAAATCGCCCTGGACCGCTTTCTGGTCGGCGAGGAGGGCATTCGCGACCAGCTCAACACCTGGGCGGCCTGGCTGGAGACGGCTTGTCCCGATCAGCCACAATGGCTTCAGATCCTGATCGGCGCCCGGCAAATCTTTACTCTCACTTGTCAGGACGAAGACGCGGATAAGAATAGGGTCCAGGAACTGTGCCTGGGCGCGAGTCGCTTTCTGGCCCAAGAAGCGGCCGGCATTTACCAGATCGACGGCCAAGGTTTTTTTCGGGCCGACGGCGCCCTGATCGTGGGTGAAACATGACTGGCTGAACAAATGCCGGCGGACACTGGAGCTGAAACAGGGACCGGATTTCACCGTCAGCGGATTGGTCGTATTTCGCGATGCGAGTTTTTGGTTGTGACCCGGCCACGCTAGGGGCCTTTACCCTTCACCGTGGTGGCCTTGGCATTGCTGGTAAATATCTTGCTGGTGGTCAGGCCCAGGGCATTCACGGCCATGATCAGGGCCACCAAAACGAAGGTGATGCAGACGAGATATACCATGGCAGTGGCCGCGCGGCACCGCCGGGCCCTTCCCGAACCATGGCCGGTCCGCCTCAATACCCTGTGATAGCCCCTCCACCCCCGAGATCACGAGCCTTCCGAACCATGTGACTCTCTTGGCGAGCGGCCATGTCAACCGGCCGGTTAACACCGGCCGCTCGCCGAGTCGCAAATTTTTTGTCACAAATTGTGGGGTCTCCGTTCAGGAAAGCGAGGTGCGAGCGGGTGGCATCCAAAAACTGGGTTTAGGGGTGCTTATATGTCGCTGAGAATCGTGGCTGTGGCAGCCCCGGATTACGTCGCGGGACGACTGGGGGGGCAAACCCTGACCAGTGCCGACCCGGCCAGCTTGTTCAATGCCTGCCGTTATGCCGCTTGGCTGGCGGAGCAAGGGCAGGATGTTTGGGCCGAGAGTAACTGGGCCGTCTCTCGGGAGCGCCGCCGCCAGACGGTTCTGCTGATGCGTTCCCTCCAGGAAGAGTTGGCGGATTTTGAAGCCGTCCTTGAGCGCGAACAGCCCAACCGGCTTCTGGTGGGTGCCATGACGCTCTCTCTTCCTGGAGCAATTGCTTGCGCCCGCCGGGCCCGGGACATTCTGGGCCAGCGGGTTCTGATCGTACTGGGCGGCCGGCACGCCTCGGAAACCATGTTCCGCCGCTGCGGCCGAACCGTGCATCACCCCGGCTCGCCCCTCCGCCTGATGGCCGAGGGGACCATCGATCCGGTTTTCGATTTTGTCGTCGCGGGGGAAGGGGAACACCTTATTGCCCGCCTGGGGGAGTTGGCCGCCTTCCTTGATGCCAAAGGTCTGCCGGTGAGCCAAGCGCGGCGTCATGTCACTGGCATCGAGCGGGCGCCCGGTATCTGGACGCTGGGCTGGTTGGATGGCGGACACATGGAAACGCTCAGTGGCCAGGGCGGCCCGATCCAACGCGATGAATTGCCGACACCCTGCGAAATGTTTGGTATTCGCACGTCGTTTGCCATCTTCGGGGGCCGGCTGACGGCTCATGCCTTCAGCGACACGGGGCGCGGCTGCGCCTATGACTGTGCCTTTTGCAGCGAGCGCCGCAGCGTCACCGGTCCGCTGGCCCAGATCGATACCGCTCCGGAACGCCTCGTCGGCCAACTCCGCAGTGCCGTGCGGGTGGCCAAAGAACAAAACCATCGGCTGGGGGCCAGCGCCTTCGTCGAGGATTCCGTATTCCTGGGGGGATCGAACCTGGCTATCCAACGTTTTGTGCACCTGATGGAACAAGAGGGCCTGGATATTCCCTTCGGGGCCCAGCTGACCGTGGACCAGATTCTGGGAAAACCCCACCTGCTGCCTGAGCTTCGAGCCGTGGGGCTGCGGTATCTTTTTGTCGGCATCGAAACCGCCGACCCCGAGATGATCGGCGGCATGAGCAAAGACATTCGCCGGCAAGCATCCTGGCTGGACCGAACCGAAGAGGTCCTGGCAACGTTGCAGGAAGCCGGCATCCGCTGTGGTTGTGCACTGCTTTTTGGTCTGGGCGAAGGGCGGCCGAGCCGAACCCGCTTGTTCGGGCGCCTAGGCCAATGGCGAAGATCTTTTGCGGCGCCCCACCCCATCAGCCTGAACTGGGCGGTCCAACACCCGCTGCTGGGCCACGACGGCGGAACCCAGTACACCTATCACCACTGGGGCACGCCGCCAGGGCCGTTCCTCGAGGCCTTCCAGGATTTCGGCGAAGCCTCCATCCTGTATCCTCTGGCCGGCCAACCGCCACCCGCACTGGATGAGGTGGAAGAATTAAGACAGCTGGCCAAACAGGTAATAAGAGCTGATGTGCCCAGCGAGCCAAGCGCCAGGGCAACCCCGGTGATTTCCTCAGAAAGCGCGGCCGCCTCGCCAACGCAGCGTTTCTACGCCAAAGGACCGGGAGATCGCCTTATCGATCCGGCTTGCTATCCGGCCAGCATCGTCAAGTTCCTGGATGCCGAAGAAAAACTGCTCGCTGCGGCTAAAGAGCATTTTGATATCCTGGTTGAAGTCGGCTGCATGCAGGGCCGTTTTCTGAGCTGGGCCGTCCGTGCCGGTAAGGCTTATGTCGGCCTCGACGTGGTCCCGCGCTATCTCGACGAAGGCCGCCAGGCCGCCGCCCACCAAGGTTTGTCCCCGGAACAATACCGCTTCCAGCTCCTCCCGGCTGAAGAGCTGGACGTGGCGGCGCCGCCCCGCAGCCTCCTCTTTTTTCCCTTCAACAGCCTCGGCAACATGGGCGACGTGGCTGCGGTTTTCCAGGCCCTGAAACGGAGCGGCTGCCCTTTCTTCATCAGTTCCTATGCCACCAGCCCACAAGCCAGCCGGTGCCGTGAAGAATACTACGGCCGCTGTGGCTACCAGGACGTGCATTGCCTTAGGGACCATCGCGGCGTCTGGTTTATTTCCCGGGAGGGACTCCACTCGGTCGCTTATCACCCGGACTTTCTTCTGGGCCATTTCCGCCAAAATGGTTGTGAGGCCACTGCCATACCATTCGCTGGCATGGGCATGGCTTATGTCGCGCGCAATCTATCCCAGGGCGTCGCGCGAGCGGGCGATCAGGGCATGCCGGGCATGCCATGCCCGAGTTTTGCCGGTAAGTTAGAGGTGCGTGGAACTCTCCGAAGGCTTCCCGCGGAAGGAGCCTGCCTTGCGTGACCGGCAACCCCGCCCCTGGCTGGCCTATACCAACCTGGCCGGCTGCATTCTGCTGTGGGCTTCGATCCCAATCGCCTCGAAAAAAATCCTTGCGGAACTCGACAATCTGCAGATGCTGTTTTATTCCACACTGCTCTCCTTTCTTTGCCTGGGTGCCATTCTTCTTGTCCAAGGCCAAGGCAAGGCCTTCCGCCAATATTCCCGCAACGACTATCTCACCATGGGCTTTCTGGGATTTTTAGGCACTTACCTTTATTACGTTCTTCTCTACGGCGCTTTCGCCCTAACTTCGGCTTCGGATGCATTCATTCTTGCTTATACCTGGCCCATCCTGGTTATTCTCCTGGCGGCAATTCTTCTGCACGAGAGGCTGACCTGGAAAAACCTCCTGGCTGTTGGCGTCAGTTTCTGCAGCATCGTCCTCATCGTCACCCATGGCCGAGTTTTTTCCCTGGCCAGCAGCAACCTGCAAGGGAATGTCCTGGCCTTTGGCGGCGCCTTGGTTTTTGCCCTCTTCTCGGTGCTGGGCAAGAAATTCCATTTCGACCACACTATCAGTGCCTTTGTGTTTTTTGCCGCCTCCCTTGTTTTGGTCACGCCGACGCTGGCCTTGTTCTCCTGTTTTGCCCTGCCATCGGCCACGGTTTGCTGCTGGCTTCTTTACAACGGGATCTTGGTCAACGGCATTACCTATATTTTCTGGTTCAAAGCCCTGGAGCATGGCGACACCCGGATTGTTTCCACCCTTCTTTATCTGACCCCGGCGGTATCGTTGGTCTATGTTTATTTCCTTCTCGATGAGCGCATCCTTCCCAGTTCCTTGGCGGGATTGGTGGTCATCGTCGCCGGCATCCTGTTCCAGTCTTTTTCCCGAAAGTGAAAAAAGGGGCCGGGTTGGACATAATCGAAACGAAATGCGAACCTCTATCATGTTGTCTTGAAGCGCGCAGGCAAGTACTATGAAAATAGTACTTGAGTTGGCGACTGCTAAAGAGAGTAACCGTTCGGGGGCCGGGAAAAAGAAGA
>CAZFGM010000551.1:0-5104 GCA_964518515.1 uncultured Alcaligenaceae bacterium
CGGCGCAAAGGTACACTATCGAGAGAGTTTTCCACAAGATCGGCGCAGAGCCGGAAAACTTTTTACCTGATGAACGATTCTGCGATGGATTACCCGCGACCGAAAAACTCATTGTCGCTATAATTATTTGGGGGAGAAAACAACTATGAATGTCCAAACGGTGCACAAAAATGAACAACTTTTGCCCCTCCTCTCCTGGGAGGAAAAGCTGGCGGTCCTTGGTTAAATTGCCCAGGATTTACGGGGCACCTGCCCTCAGGCTCCTAAATCTCTTCTTGGGCTTTGGAAAGGAAAAATCCCTGCCGAGGTCGATCTCGACAAAACCTTGCGGGAAATTCGTCAATGCTGGTTGGAAGATTTGGAGGAAATGGCCCGTGGCTGATCATGTGCTTGACTGAAAGTGGAGCGGAACAAGAAAAAAACCCCGGCGGAGATTCCAAAGATGTACCAACACTTCACCGATCGGGCACGGAAGGTCATGCAATTCGCGAACCAGGAAGCGATACGGTGCAACCACGAATACATCGGGACCGAGCACATCCTGCTCGGCCTGATCAAAGAAGGCTCCGGCGTGGCCGCCAATGTTCTCAAGAGCCTAAACATCGACCCGAATAGGGTTCGAGGTGAGATCGAAAAAATCATCATGGCCGGTCCCGACAAGGTTACCACGGGCAAGCTACCAAAAACGCCGCGGGCCAATCGAGTCATTGAGCTGGCCATCGACGAGGCGAAAAACCTCAACCACAACTATGTCGGTACGGAGCATCTGCTCCTGGGATTGGTCCGCGAGGGCGAAGGCGTGGCGTCGCAGGTGCTTATGAACTTGGGTTTGAGCTTGGCTGCGATCCGGGAGGAAATCCTGAATTTGTTGGGCCACGCGCCGGATAAACCGGTTGCCCTCGACAAGCCGTTGCTTGACTTTGACAAGCCGTTGCTTGACTTTGACAAGCCGGTGAGACCCGCCGACCTGCCGGTCGCCAAGGCCGTAAAGCATTTGGACGAGGTGATCGAGTTTTTGACACAGATGAAGGAAGAAGCCATCATTGACCATGATTTCGATGGCGCCGCCTCGTTTCGCGATCAGGTGGATAAGCTGCACAAGGTAAAAACGTTTCTGGTGCGAGAAAAACACCGTGCAGAGGGTTGGGCGGAGGTGAAAGCGGACATCACAGTTGAATCCACCAGCCCCGCCGTGGAAGCGCCCGCGCATGAACGGCCCTCCTACCAATTCGAAATCCATATCCCAGCGACTTCGCATCCCTCGGGGTTAGATCCGGCCACGGTGGAACACTTCTTGCGGAAACTGGCCCAGCGCTTTGGGCCAGTATATTGCCTTCGCGTGCCGAATGCAGTTGTCTATGAGGACCCTGAGAACGGCAGGTACGGCGAAGGTGTGTGGTGGTGGTTTTTCGCCACAGACCGCGCCGCCACGGCTGACTTCCTTCGGGATTTCAGGAAAGAATTGCAAGAAACCCTTGGCCTGGACAAAATCGTACTTCTCTACCGCAAAGTCACGCTCCTTTGACCGCGCATGAAATCTCTCAAAATTGCCAACGGCATAGTCTACGACCCGGCCAACAACATCAACGGCGTCGTCGGGGACATCTGGATTCAGGACGGCAAGATAATCGCCGCGCCGGCCGATCCCGCCGTTCGCCCGGACAAAATCCTCGACGCCGCCGGCCTGGTCGTGATGCCCGGCGGCGTCGATATGCACGCGCATATCGCCGGGCCGAAGGTCAACGTCGCCCGCAAGATGCGGCCGGAAGATAAGCGCAAGGCGCCGCCGGTGCGGCGCACGCCGCTGACGCGCTCCGGCACCACCGGCAGCGTGCCCAGCACCTTCGCCACCGGCTACCTGTACGCCGGGATGGGTTACACCACGGCGTTCGATGCCGCCATTCCGCCGTTGGGGGCCCGCCATGCCCATGAGGAGTTTCACGACACGCCCGTCATCGACAAGGGCTTTTTCGTCCTCATGGGCAACAACCACTACGCCCTGCGGCAGATCGCCGCCAGGGAACCGGAAAAGTTGAAGGCCTTCGCCGCCTGGTTGTTGAACGCCGCCAAGGCCTATGCCATCAAGCTGGTCAATCCGGGCGGCGTCGAGGTCTGGAAGGAAGGCGGCGGCAACGTGTCCAACCTCGACGATGAGGTGCCCGCCTTTCACGTCACGCCCCGGCAAATCATTCAGGCGCTCGCCCAGACCGGCATGGACCTGGGCCTGCCACACCCGGTCCACATCCACTGCAACAACCTCGGCCTGCCCGGCAACTGGACGACCACGCTGGAAACCATGCAGGCCCTCGAAGGCCGACGCGCCCACCTGACGCACATCCAGTTCCACAGCTACGGCGGCGGGCCGGACGATCAGGGCACTTTCTGCTCGCACGTGCCGCAACTTGCCGACTACGTCAACGCGCACCCCAACCTAACCGTCGACGTCGGCCAGGTGCTGTTCGGCGAAACCACGTCGATGACCGGCGATGGCCCGCTCGGCTACTACCTGCACAAGGTTACCGGCCGCAAGTGGTTCAACGCCGACACCGAAATGGAAGCCGGCTGCGGCATCGTGCCCATCACCTACAAGGAAAAAAGCTTCGTCCACGCCTTGCAGTGGGCCATCGGCCTGGAATGGTACCTGCTGGTCAACGATCCCTGGCGCGTGGCCATGAGCACCGACCATCCCAACGGCGGCTCGTTTTTGGCCTATCCGGAAATCGTTCAGCTCCTCATGGACCGCACCTATCGCCAGGAGATGTTGAAATCGGTTCATCCGCGCGTTTTGAAGCGCTCGGTGCTGAAAGACCTCGATCGCGAGTATTCGCTTAATGAAATCGCCATCATCACGCGGGCGGGGCCGGCGCGGATGCTGGGCTTGAAACACAAGGGCCACCTCGGGCCCGGCGCCGACGCGGACGTCACCATCTACACGCCAAACGTGGATCGGCGGCTCATGTTCGAGCTGCCGCGTTACGTCCTCAAGGGTGGCGAGATCGTGGTCGAAAACGGCGAAATTCGTCAGGACCTGGAAGGAGCGACTTTGCACGTGGCGCCGAGTTACGATGAAGGCGTGCTGCCGGATATTCAGCATTGGTTCGAGGATCATTACACGATTCAGTTTGCCAATTATCCGGTGGATCGGCACCATTTATCGCGGGGGGGAGTTATGGTAGAATGTGCCGATTAAGGGTGGCGAGCGGTTACCGCATTTCGGAAAGCTGGTAATGAAATGGGGTGTCCCTGGTGTCCCTCGTTCTTCCACAGACCATAGGAGAGTCAGCCCATGTCCGCCCCAAACAACTACCCCCACCTGGAACGCCGTGCCGACGGCAAGCTCTGGCTGATGGGGACGCAAACCAAAGCGGTCGAAGTGGTGCTGGACCGCCTGGCCCACCACTGGGACGCGGAGGAGATCCAGCGGCAGCATCCGCATCTGACGCTCGGGCAGATTTACAGCTGCCTGGCGTATTACCATGATCACCAAGAGGAGATGGACCGAATAATCGAAGAACAGCTGCAATTGGTTCAGCAGTTGCGCGGCCGGCAGGGGGAATCCGTGCTGCGGGCCAAGCTGAAAGCGAAGGGGTTGGCCTCGTGACACTCCTTCTGTACATGGACCATCACGCGCCCTCCGCCATTACGGCTGGATTGCGCCAGCGCGGCGTGGATGTCCTCACAGCAGCAGAGGACGGGTCCGAGACGCAGGCCGGTTGTATTTGCCGTGATTCCTTGCCGCTTGCGGCCATTTCCGCCTAGTTCTGGGGCCGAAGGGGGAATAGCGTAAACCGTTAAAGAGGACGCCCCCTGCTAAAGGAGCCAGCAGACGATGGGTCCAACTCCGATTCATCTTTGGTTCTTGGCTACGTCAGCCGTTCTGGGTATGGCGGGGGTTCTTTTTCCCGGCCAACTCCTCGCGCAGAACTCCGGGGTCATCGAGCTGAATCAAGGCCATCCCGTTTCCGCGCTGGCCTTTTCCCCTGATGGCAAGGCAATCGTTACCGCCAGCCATCGCGACCCCACGCTGCCGATCTGGGACGTTGCCAGCGGAAAAGAAATCGGCCGGCTTGGATACTTTCCTACCGGCGTTTTTTCCCTGGCTTTTTCCCCCGACGGCAAGCGACTGGCCCTTGGCTTGAATGCCGGACGCATCGTCATCTTGGACTTTCCCAGTGGGAAAGGGCTGCAAGAACTGGCCATGGCCAAGTCACCGGTTCTCTCCCTGGCCTTTTCCAGGGACGGCGATCTCCTGGCCGGCGTCAGTTCGCTGGATAGGACAGCCCGGACTAGGTTAAAAATTCTATCTGAATCCCCCCATATTAAAGTCTGGCAATTGAAAAAAGTGAAAATCATTGTGGACGTATTTTATCGCGGTGCCACATTTCCTGTTGCTTTTATTGAAGACAATAAGGTGCTGGTCCTGGGAATCCGGAATGAGAAGGAAATTCGCAGGATCTTTGGAAAGACCGGCGGTCATAAACTTGCCTTTTTAATACGGGAAAGCGGTTCTACTTTTTCGGCGCCTCTCGACCGAATGTTTTTTGCCGATGTTTCCGTGAAGGAAAAACGAACTTGGGTCCACATCTACGACACGGAAACGGGCGAAGAACTTCGCAAAATTCGGTTGGAAACCCGCGATTTCGGAGTGGTGGCTTTTCTTCCCGATGGCCGGACGATGCTTTCCGGGGGCCAAGACGGGGTCGTGCGTGTCTGGGACCTTTTCACCGGAAAAGAAACTCTTTTGTTGCGTGACCATTTCCTTCCCATTACCACCTTGGTTTTTTCGCCGGTTGGCCGCACCTTTGCCTCGGGGGGCGAGGATGGCACGGTTCGGATATGGAACTTGCCGGACCTTTGTGGTAAGCCTCCACCTGGAGAAGAAAAAAACCTCTGGGCCGATTTCCAAGGCGCGGACGGCGTCAAGGCTTTTGACGCCCAGTGGCAGCTCGTGGCCGCCGGGGCTGTACCCGAACTGGCGCGGCGTTTGAAAATCGCCCCTCTTGACTTGAAAAAAACTACTCGACTTCTGGCCGAGTTGGACCATGCCCGGTTCGCCGTCCGGTCGCGGGCAACGGCGGAATTGTTTAAGATGGGCCCTGCATTG
>CAZFGM010000552.1:0-5083 GCA_964518515.1 uncultured Alcaligenaceae bacterium
CACCATTTTGGTACAGTTCCTTCGGGATGTCTCGCGGCGCAGCCGCGTCCGTGGGCTTTTCTTGCCATTCAAATATTTTCCGTCACCGGCGGCAAGGAAGTGGATAGGCCCGGCATCTGACTCGGTTCCGCGACCTTGCGATAACCCAAAGCGCGCAGCACTTCCAGCACTTCACTCCACGTCGGAAACGGCCGGCGATTCTCGCGCTTATATTGGTCCATGGCTTTCATGAATAGTATTTCCTCGTCGGTGTAATCGCGCTCGCACGTGGTCGGGTCGATCTGGCGGCGGCGCTCCCCTTGCAAACGGCGGTCTTTGCCGCTGCGCCGTTCGAGGGCCACGGGAATGGTCCGCTTGCGCCGCTCGTTGCCTCGCCGATCGGTGACGCAAAGGTTTTGAGAAAAAGCATCGGCATCCTGGGACATGGTTGTACCTCAAAGCAGCAATTCAGATATCGGGATAGAAGGATTCAAGAAAAAAGAGCCGGATTTTACCCCTGGTGGGAGTATACCTCAAAAAAGGAGGATGACAAACTTCCGATTTAAAGGAATTGGGGAAATTCGGCAAAGTGGGGGAAGTTTTATGGCGATTGTGCCGGGAATATGGCCAGAATCATCGTGGCTAGGCACCAGGCAAGTAGCACGGATTTCCTAATCCGTGCCTGCGAACGGATTGGGAAATCCGTGCTACATTTGGTGAGAAATGCGGGCTAAATGCTCACCAGTTTCGTTTCCAGGACCGTCTGGGTTTGCTGGTCGCGAAAGGCTTGCAGGCGTTGGCGTAAGGCCGGGTCGCCGCGGGCCAGGATGCTGGCGGCCAACAGAGCGGCATTGGCGGCGCCGCCCGAGCCGATGGCCAGCGTGCCCACAGGTATTCCTTTGGGCATCTGCACGATGGACAGCAGCGCATCCAGGCCGCCCAGGGCCTGGGATGGGATCGGCACGCCCAGAACGGGGAGCAGGGTTTTGCTGGCCGCCACGCCGGCCAGATGGGCCGCCCCCCCGGCGCCGGCAATGAGGACGGCCAGGCCCCGCGCCTCCGCCGTGGCGGCGTATTCAAAAAGGGCGTCCGGCGCCCGGTGGGCCGACAGCACCCGCGCTTCAAACGGAATCTGCAATTGCTCCAGCATTTGGGCCGCATGCCGCATCGTGTCCCAGTCCGAGGCGCTGCCCATGAGGATGCCGACGACAGGTCGCGCTGAATTCACAAGGGTTTCCTTCACGCAGGTTTATTGGTAGTTCGTATCCTCTTCAAATTATTCGGTCCCTGGAAAAGACGCAAGCGCGAACCGGAGAACGGCATTGGCCAGAAAGCGGCCGTCCCGCGCCCGAAACTTCCTGTGGGATTGTACTTTCCACTGGGAGCGGGTGTTGGCCAGGCGAAACCGTGTATTCCATTGCGGGTTTCATTATATAAAGTCTTCTAATAGTTTAAGTGCTCCTGACTTTTTCTCTTCCTTGCGAAGTAATATAATTTAATTTGAACTTGCTGATTTCTCCCCTGAAACGGGATCAGGCCCACGGCGGAGAAAGTTACCTCACTCTTATTCGGAGGGAAGCGAATCATGGTTCAGACACTCAGCAAAACTCCGGGTTCCTTGAAAATCTCCCCGCGCATCGAGGAACGGTTGCGGCTGGGGCAACTGACCCCCGAACAGGTCGATGACTTCGCCGACTTCCTCGCCGAGGTCGATCGCGTGTTCTTCAAGCACCGCGTCATCACCCATAACGACTACACCCGCTGGTTCCAGGAAGGCAAGGCCACGGACCAGGAGCTGCGCCATTTCATCAAGCAGTTTTCCGTGTTCTCGAACCTGTTCCTGGTGGCGGCCCTCTTGAAGGTGGTCAATGCCCCGACTCCGGAACAGGCCCGCGCCGGCAAGGAGATTCTGCTCAACGAGCTGGGGGTGATCTATCGCCGCCACGGACAACCCATCGGCGGCCGCGACAGTCTGTCCGACGACGAGAAAGACCGCGAAGGCGATCCGGAGCTGGTGAGCACCGAGGGCACGGTGGACGGCGGCGTCTACCGCTTCCGCGCCGCCCACTTCGAATGGCTGACCGCGGTGGCCGAGGGCGTGGGCCTGACGTTTCAGGACATCGGCAAGCGGCGTTTCGGCCGGCCCACGACGCTGCACTTTTGCGACGAGCTGGCCCGCCTGTACGGCAGCGCCGATCCGCAGATCGGCGAGGGCGCCAGCTTCGCCGTCGAGAACTGGGCCGCCGCCGGCTTCTGGCAAGAGCTGGAAGATGGCCTGATGATCCTCAAGAAGGCCCGCCATCCCAAGCTGCGCCTGGCCTTCTTCACCTGGCACAACCGCGTCGAGGCCCAGCACGCCGGCCACACCATGGACGAGCTCGAAGACGTCTACTTCGACGCCGATTTCGACCGCCAGAAATTCTTCCAGGGCGGCAAGGAAATCCTCGACGCCGTCGCCGTCTTCTGGGACGGGCTGAACCAGGACCGGTTAAATAAGGTTTCCACGTAAAAAAAGAACCACGAAAATTTCTGCAACTGAGCTACCCATTATTGAGCCGGATATGTTACGTTGTATTTTTGGACCGGTCAGGGTCGGCGCTCAGGGTGCGTCCCGGGCGGCGCTTGCCGTGTCGCCGGCACCGTCACCAAACGGACTTTCCACCGTCACCAAACGGACTTTTCGGCCGCCGGCACCGTCACCAAACGGACTTTTCGGGTACCGTCAACAAACGGATTCGCCGACCGGCCGGACGCGAAGCCCAACCCGGCGGTCGTCCTTGCCGGACGGCACCGAGTTCAAGGCCGTCTGGTCTCATCTGCGTCAGAGTGGTTTTACCGGACCGGCTTCCTCGCAACAACGACGGTCAGAATGGTTCGGACTGGAGACATTTACCTGATTCCCCTTCTTCCCGGCCAACAGGTCCTGGCGACAATCCTCGGCCTGGGTGTTCCGCCCTGGAACCCCCGGCTTGCTGTAATGCTCGTCGGGGTTTACGAATGCCTGGTTATGGATGTCCCGGCGATAGGCTTTCCGAACACCCTTATGCAGCGGTTCTGGTGCGTGTGTTCGTTTGTTGAAGAAGGAAAGTGGTCGCTGGTCCGTCGTGCCACGCCGACTGGTTCAGAATTGCCATCCTCGGCCGACTCCGTCTGGGCCACGCACGAGTTATTCTTGGATGACCTGCGGCAACGCTTTGGGCTGGAGCGACAGACCTACAAGGGTGCGGAGTTCACGTTCTCAAATGACTGCAAGGGTTGCGGGACATCCTTGCATCGAGGTTTCGCACGGTGTCCTAAATGCCCGTCGGTCCGGGAAGAGTTCCGGGGGTTGGAAAGGTTTGTCGCCGACCAGGTGGGGCGTTGCTGCCTTAGCGGGGCTTGTTCGGATGTGAGAGACTCGGACGGAAACTATTACTGGGCACCCTACTTCATTGATCGAGTCCGGACCGGCGAAATCAAGAACATCGTGGAGGATTTATGACGCCAGCACAGAAGGCGGCAGCCACGCGCAAAAGGCGTGCGGCGGCGGCGAAAGCTGCTCAGACAAGAAAGCGGCGCGCCGCGGGCGCGAAAGCCGCGCTGACCCGGAAGCGAAAAACTGCCGGTCGCAAAGCAGGCGAGACGCGCAGGCGGAAAGCTGCGGCGAAGGAAAGGTCCACTTTGCCCTCGACTGTGGCGCCTTTCGACGACTGGAAGAAGTATTTCGATGCTTGGATGGCCGATGTCCAGGCACGCGCCAACCGCTACCCACCGGGGTTCGTAATGGACGATAGCCGGGAGAGCATGTACGAAGGATGCGGCCAATGAACGTGTTATTGGATGCCAACGTTCTTATTCGTTTGGCCGACCCGACCAGTAAAGCACACACCATCGCGGCGACGGCTGTTTCGACCCTCCGCGCTCAAGGCGATTCCCTTTACATTGTTCCTCAAAGCATTTACGAATTCTGGGCAGTGGCCACGCGTCCGATAGCGAATAATGTTTCGCCCCAGTTGAATCTCCTGGTAATCAAGGGCGGTAGGTTTAATCGCCGCCGCCTCACCACAAAAATTTATAGTCATCTGCATGGGGCGGATGCGGCCGTCGATGTTATTGTCGTGACTCCGGAAGAGGTCGAGCGCTATCGCGATACTCATTGTCTGGTGATATGCCCAGCCCTGAGGGAAGGTAAGGTCGTTTATGGCGCGTAAACGCTTGCCGCCGGACGACCCACGTGAATGGCTCAACCGGGCCCGAAGCAACCTTATTCGCGCCCGGAAATACATTCCAGGAGTGTATCTCGAGGACCTTTGTTTCGATGCCCAGCAAGCTTCCGAGAAGGCCATCAAAGGCGTTTTTATCAAGCAAAAGGAAAATTTCCCCTACGTTCATTGACCTGGATCAATTGCTCAAACTGCTCAAACGAAGCGGTGTCAAGATTCCCAAGTATCTATGGCAAGCCAAAAAACTTTCGCAGTTCGCCTCGGAGCCGCGCTAACCGGGAATTGCGGGACCGGTCACATCCAGGGAATACCGTCGCTTCCTTCGCATCGCCGAAGCTGTTTTTCGCTGGGCAAAGAGGAAAATCGAAGGCCGACCATGATACGGTGGTAATTGGCCTTTGCGCTAACCTTCGAGGAAAGACCATGGCCACCGATTCCCTTCCCCTGCGGCGCATCGATCACCTGCGCTTCTTTGTCGGCAACGCCCGGCAGTCGGCGTATTTCTATCGCAACGCCTTCGGCTTCGACGTCATCGCCTATGCCGGCTTGGAAACGCGCGTCCGCGATGAGGCCGGCTACGTGCTGCGCCAGGGCAACATCACGTTCGTTTTGATCTCCCCCCTCTCCGGCCAACACCCGGAAAGCCGGCGGCTCATCCAGCACGGCGACGGCGTCATGGACATCGCCCTGGAAGTGGACGACAAGGTTTACACGTAAAAAAGAACCACGAAAATTGCTGCAACTGAGCTACCAATTTACAAGTCGGATATGTTACGTTGTATTTTTGGACCGGTCAGGGTCAGCGCTCAGGGTCCGTCCAGGGCGGCGATTGCCGTGTCGCCGGCACCGTGGCTTTGCAACGCAATTGTAGGTCGGCCTTTCCAGGCCGACGTCCCTTGCCC
>CAZFGM010000553.1:0-5080 GCA_964518515.1 uncultured Alcaligenaceae bacterium
GCCGAATGGGATGAACATGGCGTGTTCCTTTCATCAGGGTTCGGTTCGCTCCTGAACGGTAATGGTTTGCAGAAACGCCACCGGGTCCAGGATGGTCAAAGCGGGGTAGCGTTGGCAAAACTTTTCGTCGTTCATCAAATCGAGCAGATCCTTATCCCGGCTAACCAACAACGTCGCTCCCGTGGCGATAGCAAGGTTGAGATAAGGCTCGTCTTTTGGGTCCCGGTCCAGGGTATAGACCTTGGGGACTCCTGCGATCATGACGGCCTTGCTTTCAACATTTTTCACGAACTCCTCGACCCATTCCGGCGTCAGCAGAGGGAACTTCTTTTGCGTCCTGGGTCGGGTCAACACGTCGCGAACCTCGGCCAAGATATCGGCACTGACGCAGAGAGTAACCTTGCCCTCATCGACCAGACGGAAGCAGGCCCGGGCAGGCCCCGCCGGGCGCCCAGCCCCTTGCAGGAACACCATGCAGTCAAACACCGCACGGGGCGTCATGGTTTCTTACCCTGCTTCCCCTGCCAAACCTCCTCACGAACCTCCTCGAAGAAGCGGTCAAACTCCTCATCGCTGATCTTGGTTGCGGCAACCGCGTTCGCAAAGGGGGCACAAATATCGTCGAAGGTGCGCGCCTTGGCAAGCTTCTCATTGACCGCCTGGAGAATAAAAGCGTTAACATCCTGGCCGGCCTTGGCGGCTTGCTGGCGCACGGTCTTTTCCAGGTCCGGGGGAAGGTCAATTGTCAGGGTCATCGGATTTCTCGCTTTGTCCCCTCGTTTACTCTTAATTTGGCTCGGCACCCCAGACCTACTCAATGATTGTACATGAAACTCCGCGTATTATCTATTTTACCGATTGGGATGAACATAGCGTGTTCCTTTCGATTAACGTGCCTTTTTCCGTCCCAGAACGAAGACCGATACGAGGCCGATGACTCCTCCGTCCGGCGCGGAGGCCGCTATCTTCTCGATAACTGTTCCAGACCACTCAATTAAGGGGATGTCCTGCCCCACTCTCCAACTATCGAACCGCTCCGGCGGGGGGAATAACTCCAGAACAGACCCAAGGCCACAAAGAAATCGTTCTCTGAGCTTTTGGCCTATCTTTGGTGGATGGCCCTTGAAGTCACTTTCTTTTTCGACGGACAGATCGCTCTCAGTCCCACCAGCAGGCGACCGGCTTCATACCCGGCGGCACCGGGCAGGGCTCGAACGTCATGCCATCCGTCCAACCGCTCAAGCACTCATCGGGCCGCACAGCTTCGTCGAACCACGCCGCGACTTGTTCGGGGGCCGCACTCGTGATCACCCAGACGGTATCGCTGAAAGGCCAATCCGGGTCGTCGAACATCGTGATCTGCACGCGAACGTCAGCGACCTCCGGCCGGGCGGCAATGCGTCTGAGCAACTCGTAGAACTCCGAAGGTTCGAGCGTCGGCGTCAGGTTGCAGCCGATGCTCCCGGTGACCTCGTTGCCCTCGAAGAACTCAGCGAGGATCAAGAGTGGTCTCGGCGTTGCCGGTTCGTTGACATCGCCGTGACGGCTGACGCGTTCAGTAATCCGTTCAAGCGGCGTCATGTTTTGTGGCCTAACCAATGAATTCCCCAGCGTTCGCCCGGAGTGATTCCTCTTTATGGTAAGGTTTAGCTCGCCGGACTTAATGATTGTACACGAAACTCCGGGTATTCAGCAAAGCCCAAAGCACGTCTTCCACCGCCCCTTGGCGATCCTCTCCCGCCTCGGCGAAGACTCGCAGCATGACGGTCCTTTCCTGGTCGGTCGGATAGCGCGACAAGGTGCCCAGGTAAAGCTCGTCGATAATCTCCCGGGGCGTCTTGTTCGATTTCGCCAGGCGGCGGGCGATGCCGTCGCGGGCGCGGATCTTGCTCGTGATCTCTTCGGAGTTCATCAAGTGCAGGGCCTGGGCGATGCTCGGCTCGTTGCTGCGTTCGCATTCGCAGACGCTGGCCCGGACCGGCCGGCCGAAGATGCGGAAGAAATACGACGGCATGCGGTTGTCCCAAATCTGGATCGCCCGGTAACCTTCGGGCCAGCCGTTGAATTTCTCCGCCACGCCGGTCGCCTGGCAGATCGCGTCCAGCAGCACCTCGGCGGGGAGGGCGCGGGGCAGGGCGTGCGAGAAATTCTGCTCGTCCGGTAGGTCCGACTTGCCGAGCCGGCCTTGCTGGCCGCTAAGCTGGTAGAGCCGCGAGTTCAAGAGGGTGCGGGTGAACGCCTTCACATCGAATTTCCCGCCGCGCAGGTGTTTGGCCAGTGCGTCCAGGAGGGGTTCATTGGTGGCGGGGTTGGTCGTGCGCATGTCGTCGAGCGGCTCGACCAGGCCGCGGCCGAAGTAATGCGCCCACAGCCGGTTGGCGAGGGCGCGGGCGAAGAATGGATTGTCCGGCGCCGTCAGCCAGCGGGCCAGGACGGTCCGGCGGTCCGGAGTGCCGGCGAAATCCGCGGGCGCCGCCCCGAGAGCCCGGGCGGGAACGGGTTTGCCCGTGCGCGGATGGTTCAGTTCGCCGCCTTTCTGGGGGAAGATGGCCTCGTTGGGTCCAACCGTCTTGCGGCCTATTCCCGTGAAGAAGCCGGCCAGCGCGTAGTAATCCTCCTGTCCCCAGCGGTCGGCCGGGTGATGGTGGCACTGGGCGCACTGGATGCGAATGCCGAGGAATAATTGGCTGAACGAACGGCTCAAGTCCTCCGGGGTTCGAAGGACCTTGTAGACGGGGGCAGGACCCTCGTCGGCGGTGCCGCCGCGGGCCGTGACAATGGCCCGGACGAATTCGTCGTAGGGCCGGTTGTCCGCGAATTGCCGCCGCAACCAGCGGGTCATGGCCACCGCGCCGGCCGGCGCGATCGTATCCCGATCGACCCGGAGCAGATCGGACCAGCGCATGGCCCAGTAGTCGGCATACTCCGGCCTTTGCAGCAGCGCGTCAATCAACAGGGCGCGTTTGTCGGCGCGCGAATCCGCCAGGAAGGCGCGCGCTTCCGGCGCGGTCGGAAGGGTCCCGATGGTGTCGAGGAACACGCGGCGCAGGAAGGTCGCGTCGTCGGCCAGGCCGCTGGGGGGAAAGCCAAGCCGTTCCAGGTTATCCCAGGCCAGACGGTCGATGAAGTTGACTTCCGGTGGCCGAGGGTAGGGCGCTCGGCGCGGGTCTCCCGACCCCGCCGCCGCCGTTCGGGGAATGGTCACCCGGCAGACGGTCACGTGCCCGAGATAGCGGACCAGGATGGCGGCCTGGCCGGGAACGTCGTTGGCCCGCACCCGGCCGCGGCCATCGACCTTGGCGATGGTCGGGGCATTCGAGTCGTATTGGGCATCGAGAGTCACGCAGCGGCGCCGGCCGGCGGCATCGATGGCCGTTACGCGCAATTGCTGAGCACCGCTGAAGCCGAGAATCTGTTGATTCGGCTCGACTTCAAGGGCAACCGTATCCGCCTCGGCTCCGGCTGACCTCCCCGGACCGACGGCGCCCTCGGCGATCCAGCGGCGCAGACGCCGATAGTGCAGACTGTCCGACTCCATCCTCCGGCCGCCGCCGTGAGGCACCTTGCCTGTGGCCTTGCGCAGCATCAGACTGTTTTCGGGGGAAGTGGGGAATATCCGGCGGCCGCGCCCTTCCTTCACCAGCGCTTCGTGGTCCGCCGCCGGGTCGAAGCCGAAGACGCTTAGCTTGAAGCCGTTTTTGCCTTCCGCTTTGCCGTGGCACCCTCCGCCATTGCAGCCCCGCTTGGTCAGAATGGGGATGATCTGCGTTTCAAAGGAAACCGGGGCGGGCGATTTCAATCCGGATACCTCGACCTGGATACGCGCCTGCTCCTTGCCGTGACGGACCACGACGGCGGTTCGGCCTTCGGCCTTCGGCTGAACCAAGCCGGCGTCATCCACGGCGACGATCTTCGGATCGAGAACCTCATAAGTGGCCAGGCGGGTGACATCGGCGGCTCGTTCCGACTTGCCGAGCCGGACCTGTGCCGCTTGGCTCGCGGCACCCACCGAGAAAACCAGAATCTGCTGCGCGGCCTCGGGATTATCCAGAGTGATGGTCGCCGGACTGACGTGGAGCGCCGCTTTCCCGGGAACCGGCGGCAGCTTTTCCTGAGCCGGGCCGTCCCGACCGGAGAAACCAACCCAGAATCCAAAGACGAGCAGTCCTTGGAGGATGGTGAACGAGCTTCTGCGCATTAGTCCCCCCCGGCCTTCATCCTCGGGCCTTCAAGCTAACGATGGTAGCATGGCATTTGCGGCGAAACAAGGGCCGGCTGTCGGAAACTCGGAAACCTACAGCAATTCCCGGCCTCGAAGCATGGTTAATGGTTAATGGCCGTGGAGCGGCACGCAATGACGATCACGCCATCATCGAACGGCTGTTATTTCTTGCTCTTCTTCTTGCCCGCGCCGTCCGGAAGGTCTTCCAGGTGACTTAGATGGTCCCAGGGAACGACCGCATAGCGGTCAAAAGTAACTTCGGCCTGGTCGGTTTCAGACCAGGCGATAATCACGGAACGCCGGCCTGGTACGCACAGTTCCGGATGGCGCACGGGAAAAGAAGAACCGTCCGAAGCAAAAACAAAAAACGGATGGAAGGGGCGCCTTTGCAAGGCGTCGCGCAGCTCTTGGGGATGCATGATCCTTACCTTTTCGCTTACCCTTGGCGAAGGAAGGGGCAGCAACCGTGAGGGTAAGCGAAAACACGGCTGGCGCAAGTTCGCCGGGCAGGTCCCGTGGCTCCAGGTCCGGCGGCCTTGCTGTCTTCATTCTATACTCGATCCCAGGCTATTGACGGTCGCCCCGTAGAGGCTCCGACCGGCAGGAGCAGAGGGGCAGCAGGCGGAAAGTCGGAAACCTACAGCAATTCCCGGCCTCGAAACATGTTTAATGGCCGTAATGGTAACGGCACGCAATGAGGATCACGTCGTCGGCCCTTACGGCATAAACCAAACGATGCTCGTCGTTGATACGTCGGGACCAATATCCGGCCAGATCTCCCTTAAGCGGTTCGGGCTTGCCAATGCTGAAACCACTGGTAATCGTCCCAGCCCGACGGTGTGAATGTCAGATTCATTC
>CAZFGM010000554.1:0-5065 GCA_964518515.1 uncultured Alcaligenaceae bacterium
GACGGGTCAATGATCACCATACGGGCGGTTCACCACGCGCGGCGGCGGGTTCTTGGGCAGACAGGGTTCGCCGAAAAAAGACCGGCACGAGCCGAAGATAAAGCGGAATTCCTCGCGCAGGTTGGTGCAGCCGGGAAAAGTCGGGTCGGTGCCGCAGCCGTAGCCGCGGTTGTGGATCAGCGTGCGGACGCGCTGGCGACGTTGACCATGGCGATCGGTAAAGTCGCAAGGTTGGGTTCCTTCCGGAAGGGGAATCATCCTCGGGGCAACTTGTTCTTGCGGTGGACTTTTGCTGGCCTGAGCCGGTTGGATATCAGGAATAATCTGGATCATTTCCATGGGCATCGGCTGCAGCACCGGCGGTTCCTGGCCCCGGACCTGGTTTACCAACCCCACGGCCACTAACACCATGCCCTGAATCCACGCCTTCATGGCCAGCTCCTGTAGGAAATTGATTGGTTTCACGGCTCGCAGGGGATATCGGCAGAAAACACCGAGCGCATTGATAAAACGGGGTTCAGCGAGGAAAACGGTCCGGCAAATAGTAGGGGTTGTAGCGGATAAACGAGGAAGGGGAAATCCTTTGGGGCCGGGCCGGGGCTGACGGTCCGGCAAAGTCACCCCACTTTGACCCCGTTTGCGGTTTTAGCGTGGCCGGGGCCGGCGGTCCTCGGAGGGCTTTGCAACGCATTTGTAGCCTGGGGCGGATATTCGGGTTCAGATTCGGCGACAAGGCCCGTGTCAAGAGGAACGTGGCTTTGCAACGAATTAGTAGGTCGGGCTTTCCAGCCCGACCTGAACCGCCCAAGCTCAATGAATCTGGGCAAGGGACGTCGGCCTGGAAAGGCCGACCTACAATTGCGTTGCAAAGCCGAGGAACGTCATCCTCTTCGGCGGGCGGGTCTGGATCCGGCACGGCACCTTGCTCTCACCCAGCAAGGGCGCCGGCCTGTCGGCCATCTTGGGCGCGAAATCACGGCACCGGCATTCCTCTAACTTACTGATCCCAAGCATCTTCATGCGCAGAAAAACCCCGGACGGCTATCGCCGAGAAACCATCACGGCAACGGCAACAACACCGGCGGCGCCCAGACCTGGCGTTGCCAGACGAGCATGCCTGTTTGGGCACTAACCGCCTTCAGGGTGCGGATGCGCTGCATGCCACGCGGGCCGCCTTTGGTCACTTCGGTGAGGAAATACAGACGCGATCCCAGCAGGCTCAGACCCTTGGTCCCCGGCTCGAAGGGAACCTTGGCAACCTGTTTTCCCGTTTCCAGATTGAACACCCACCAGGCGTAATCCCCGGGCGGCAGCTGTTCCTTGACCAGGGCCTGATGCACGAACAGGTGCCGGCCATCGCCGGCCAGTTGCGGCCACAGCGCTTTTCCCGCCAGGAGCGCGCGGGGGGCATCCGCCTTGCCGCTGGCCAGGTCCCAGGTGTAAAGGACCATTTTTTCCTGACCGCCGGCTTGCTCGGAGGAAAGGGCGGCCGCTTTCTTGCCCACCAGCAACGGTTTGCTTTCCCAGGTGGTTCCGGTCCAGTATTGCCGCGGCTTGATTTTTGCCAGTTCCTTGGGCAGCTTGAGTTCCGCAGGAGGAGTGGCCGGCAACATCGCCACTTTGCCGGTGCCCGGGTGAATGCGGGCGAGTCCGGCGGCATGTTTGCGGGCCCGTTGCTCGACCTCCGGCGGCGGCGGGGCGCCGCCGGCATAAAAGGCCCGCGCTTCCCAGCGCAGCAGCAAATGGCCCTTGTCGTCCATCTCCGCCGAGGATTGAAAAGATCGGCCATAGGTGGTCTCCACAGACACCCAGTCGGGGAATTTCACTGGGTCCGAGGTCCGCAAGATCTTGCCCTTGTCCCCCGTATCCACCACCAGGATGCGGACATTGTTGGCCGAGGTGCCCTTGCCCTGGGCGAGCAGCCGCTTGCCGGCCAGGAGAAGCGGCCGGGCAAATTGCTTGACGTTCCATTGCACCTTGCCGGTTTCCAAATCGACCGCGTCGAGGGTGCCATCGGTATGCTGCACGTAGCCGACCTTTCCGGCCGCATCGGCCACCCCGCCGGGCAGAGGCGAGGACCGGGGCACGGCTTCGTCGGCGTGAATTGACGGTGGCCCGGCAGCCAACGCCAGGAATCCAAATAGTGGAATCAAGTAGCGCGTCATGGTTTCACTCCTCCGATGGCAACGTTTACCGTGTCTGAGAAGTAGTGTAGAATAGTGGTGTAATGAATTCCACGTGAAGAGCCTGATTTCGCATTTCAGTCTCACGTGGCTACTTTCCGCGATGATGCCCATGAGCCAATTGCCGGAGCTTACAGGCGCCGGGTTGGAGCCAGGGAACCTAAGGAGTGACCATGCCCGCCGACATGCTCAACCAATTACAGGAAAGCAAACTTCGTGCGTTAGATGAGCTCATCGCGCACTGGATGCCCGGTGTCACCAGGAACGATGGGGACGACCTCACCGCCGTGGTGGCCGACGTCCTCGTCAATGAGGGAATCGGCCTGCGGCAGGGGCTGATGCGCCTTTGGGACTACTACTGGACGGCGGCCTTGTCCGGAAAGGTTGCGGATCGCCAGAAGGAGGGAGCTGCCCTCCGTTCCTTGCTGGACCGGGGTTCCGCCCTTCTGGCACGGGCCGCGGCTGCGGCCCGAAAGGGCGCCACCTTGTCCGGCCGCGACGTCACCCGCCTGGCCCAGCTTGAGGAGCAAAGCAAGGCATTCCCACTCTGGGTCGAGGAGTGCATGGCCCGGTGGGAATTGCTGGATCGCCCCCGCAAACCCGTGGACCGGGAAAAGATCGCCAGGGCACGGGCCGCGTTCGAGCGGGGCGAGTGCGAGCCCGTCTCCGACATCATCGCCCGACTGGAAAAGGGCGGCCCCCTGGTGCAGGAGTGACCCGTGCGCCGCACCGTAGTGCCCCCGGAAATCACCCGCCTGATCGGGAAGTGCCGCTTGACGCGCAACGGCGCCGTCCGAGTCTTTGCGGGCCTGCACGGCGAATTGACCGAACGCTCTGCCCGCTACCGTGGACTGCGCCACCCGGAAAATGACCGGCTGTTTTTCTTCTTCGACGCCTTCGCCGATGGCGACCTGATGCACACCTTTACTTTCCACGTTGACGACGCCTCTTCCCCGGAGCATTTGATAGTCCAGGATTTCGAACATGAATCGAGGCCTCTTCGACAATGAGAGCCGGAACTGGACCGTTTTTCCACTTTGGGTCTCTCACAAAGTCAACCGATTTTGCGTTCCCAGAGTCCCCTCTAAAACAGCCCCACAATCGGCCCGCCGTGCTCAACCAGGCGGCGCGGGCGGTGCAAGTGGTCGTGGTAGATCGCGTTCGGGTCGATGCCCAGGGCGTGGTAGAGAGTCGAGATCAAATCATACGGATGGACGGGCAGGTGGCGGGGATAGGCGCCGTTGCGGTCGGAGGCGCCGTAGACGTGGCCGCCGCGCACGCCGCCGCCGGCCAACAGGCAGGTGTAGCACGCGGGCCAGTGGTCGCGTCCGCCGGGGCCGACGTTGTTGGTGGTGGGTGAACCGATGCGGGGCGAGCGGCCGAATTCGCCGACGGCCAGCACCAGGGTGGACTCGAGAAGGCCGCGCTGGTGCAAGTCGTCCAGCAATGCGGCCAGGGCGCGATCGAACACCGGACAGCGCCATTGGCGGAGCATGGGGAAATTGTTGCGATGGGTGTCCCAGGAGCCGTCCGGTCCTGGGGCGGGCTCGGTATCCGAGCCGGCGGGCCAGTTGACCTGCACGAAGCGGGTCCCGCACTCGATCAGGCGGCGAGCCAAGAGGCAACTCTGGCCGAACTTGGTGAAGCCGTAGCAGTCGCGCCGGGAGGCGGCTTCGAGGTCCAGGCGGAAGGCCCGCGCTGCCCGCGTCGAGGCGATCAAGGAAAAGGCTTGCTGATAATAGGCGTCGAAATCCGCCGGGCCGAAACCGCCGGAGGCCAGCCGGTCGCGCAGGTCGATGCGTGCCCGCAACCGGCCGAGGGTGGTGTCGGGGGGCAGGGAAAAGCTTTGGCCGCGCGACGCTTGCGTGAGGTCGTCGTACATCTGGTACGGGTTGTGGGCAGCGCCGAGGATGCCGGCCAGCTGGCCCACGCCGGTGACGGAACCTTCGCGGACCGGCCCGCACAGGGCGACGTTGCCGAACGAGCCGGCTTCGGCCCGCCGAAACCGCGCCGCCACCGCCCCCACCGACGGCAAATCTTCCCGCGACGGCGGCACCGCCAGGCCCGTCGGCGAAAAGTTGCTCGGGTCGTAGCCCGTCAGCAGCATGTAAATGGCGGCGCCGTGATTGGCCAGGCCGCGCGGCTTGACGCCCAGCGAGCGAACCAGGGCGAACCGCTCTGCCTGTTGCGCCAACAGCGGCATCGTCTCGCTCAGGTAAAGGCCCGGCGCCCGTGTGGCGATCGGCCGGAACTCGCCGCGAATTTCCGCCAGGGCGTCGGGTTTGGGGTCCCACACGTCGATGTGACTGGGCGAGCCTTGCAGATAAAGAAATATCACCCCTTGGGCCCGGCCGTAGCCGTTGCCCCCTCTTTCTCCCGGTAGAGGTTGGGCGCCGGCCCGCGCCTTGTGCCGCAAGAAATCCGGCAAGGACAACCCCGCCAGCCCCAGCGTCCCCACGGTGAGCATTTCGCGCCGCGACGGTCCGTCGCACAAGCGCCCGCGCTTCCCTTCAATGGAGAACATGCCATCCCTCGCAATGCGGTTTCCCAGGGTCAGGCCAACTGTCTGGATTGTGCAAGAAACCGACCGGATTTGCAAACAAAATTGCTGGCGGGGTTGGCGTTGCCGGATTTCGCAGGCTAAAGCCTGCGGCTGCGGCTGATTGCCACTTGCCGGTCGCCTAAATTGCGCACGGTACGGTCTTTGGGGGGCAGGCATTCTTTCTGGTATGGAGAAACCATGGTTCCGGATAACCGGAAGCCAGAAAACATCGTTTTGTGCGATGCTCATTGTGCCGTTACTGGCGTCTCCAACTGACGAAGGAAACTGCACGGCTCATTGTATGAACACGCCTCGTCGGTCTGAGGCGGAGCCTCGTTAG
>CAZFGM010000555.1:0-5061 GCA_964518515.1 uncultured Alcaligenaceae bacterium
GGGCGGTTCAGGTCGGGCTGGAAAGCCCGACCTACTAATTCGTTGCAAAGCCCATCACACCCGTGACATGGGTGCGTCCGCTCCGGGTTTCCGCGCTGCCGGGCGGCCTTCCCCAGGGCGCCCGACACCTGCCGGCGGGAACCGGAGTCTACTCTAATTGCACAAGTTTGGGACAGTTAAGCGGCGGGACCATAGCGGTCTTGGCACGGCGCGTCAAGAGCGCTTAAAGTTTTCCCCCGGCCGGGCCGAAGGGCCGCGGGCGATTTAGGGCAAGTACCCTGGCGTGACCTTCACGCTCAACCGCAAGCGGCAAGGTCCCCGGACGTTTCCATCGAATGGGAAACACCTATAAAAATTACCGGAAGGCTCGCCCTGAGGAAAATAGGCAGACTAGAAAAAAACCGGCACCCCCGGCGAGCCGAGGTCCGTAAGGACCCGGGTCCTTACGGACCTCGGCTCGCCTGATCTCGGCTGTATGAGGAATCCAGCACATGCACGACGATCTGTTCTCCGTCACGGACCAGGTGGTTCTGCTTTCCGGCGCCAGCCGCGGCATCGGCCGGGCCCTGGCACACGGCTTTGCCCACCGGGGCGCCCAGGTGATCATCACCGGCCGGCAGCGCGAGTCCCTGGAACAAACCGCCCGCGAAATCGCTCCGGCCGGCGCCGCCGTGCGGCCCGTGGTGTGCGACGTGGCCGATGCCCGCGCCATCGACCGGCTGGTTCACACCGTGCTCGCCGAGTTCGGCCGAGTGGACACCCTGATCAACGTGGCCGGCGTCAATCGCCGCATGCCCGCGGAAAAGTTCACCGAAGCCGACTGGGATTTTGTTGTGGATATCAATCTCAAAGGGCCGTTCCTGTTGTCCGTGGCCGTTGGCCAGGCCATGCTCCAGCGCGGCCAGGGAAATCAGATCAACATTGTGTCGTTGAATAACGACCGCCCCCTGCAAGGGGTGATGCCCTACGCGGTCAGCAAGGCCGGCCTGGGCCACCTGACCCGATCCTTGGCCATGGAATGGGGGCCGCGCGGCATCCGTGTCAACGCCATCGCACCGGGGTTCATCCTCACCGACCTGAACCGCAAGCTCTGGGAGCAGCCGGCCGTTGAGGCCTGGGGCCTGGCCAACACTCCCCTGAAACGCCTGGGCCAGCCCAACGACCTGGTCGGCACGGCCGTCTTCCTCGCCTCGGCCGCGTCCGCCTTCCTGACCGGCCAAATCCTGTACGTCGATGGCGGCTTCACGTGCGGGCTGTGCTGGCCCATCGACTATGCCAGCCAGTAACCTGGTGCCGGCGACCTGCTCCCACCTCCAGCGCAGGCGGGCCGCCTGCACCACGTTTCAGGGAAAAACCAGTTGTGGACGCCGCACGCTCGGAGGATAATCGGTCCCAGTAATGCTTGGTGGAGGAGTACGGCCATGAAAATATTCCTGACAAACTCTATCCGGACTCTGGGCTTCGTTGCCCTTTTGGCCGCGGCGGCGGCCCCGGCTTTGGCGCAAAAAGCCGGCCCCGAATCCAGCAAGCTCCTCATCCTCGTGGATTCCTCGGCCAGCATGGCCATCCAGGATGAATTCAACGGCCAGGCGCGCTGGGAGAAGGTTAACAGCCTTTTGCAAAGCCCGAAGGTGAAATCAGCCCTGAAAAAACTTGCCGGCCAGGGTACCGAAGTTCTTCTCTATCAGTTTGCCGAAGATTTGAAAAAGTACGACCCGAAAGGAAAAGCCGCCGGACAGCGCACCGACCTGGGCCTGGCCCTCTCCGAGTTATGGAAGAAGCACGGCAAGGAAACCAACCTGCGCGGCCTGGTCCTGTTCAGCGACGGCGGCGACAACGGCACGCAATTCAACACCCTCGACCTGGCGGCCAAGTGGCGCGGCGTCTGCCCCCTCCATACTTTCGCCCTGGGCAAGGTCACTACCACGCGGGATCAAAACGATATCTTTTTTGACGACGACATGCTCTTCACCGAACCCGTGTCCGTGCCCGGCCGCGGCCAGCTCACCGTGAAAGGCGTCGTTCACGCGCCCGGCTTTGAAGGGACCACCGCGCGGGCCGGCTTGTGGCTCGAGGGAACGGACGGCAAGGTCAAGGAAATAGCGAGCAAAAATATCCATCTTCCGAAAGCGCGCGCCAATGAGATCGCCCTGACCTGCGCGGCGCCGGCCGTGCCCGGAGAATACAAAGTCACTCTCAAGATCGATCCGCTGCAGGGTGAGGCCAGCGCCGCCAACAACGTTATTTCCTCCTGGATCACCGTCACCGGGGAAGGCGTGAGCGTGCTCTGGGTCGAGGGCAGGAAACGTTCCTTCGAGTCGGTGTTCGCCATTCGCCATGCCCTGGGCAAGAATCCGCGGTTTAGCATCTATTACGCCGAAAAGCTGAAGGAGAAAAATCCAACCCCGGACCAGGACGACTGGTTCGCCTTCGACAAGCGGCACTACGACGTCATCGTCATTGGCGACATTTCCGCCAGCCGCTTCTCCGGCGGCAACCGCGCGGTCTTCAAGAAAATCCGCAAGCTGATCGAGGAAGGCACGACTGGGCTGGCCATGCTCGGCGGCTACGAAACCTTCGGCAACAGCGACTGGCACACCGAGGCCCGCGATCTGGTTGACTTATTGCCGGTGGACCTCTTTCGTGGCCTGGGGCACATCGAAGGGTTCCAGTCGGTGAAATTCCAGCCCACGGCGATTGGACTAAAGTACTTGCTCCGCGTAGGGTCCGACGAGAAGGCCAGCCGGGAGTTATGGAAAAGGATGGACCCGCTCGATGGCATGACCAGGCTCGGCAAGATCAAGCCCTATACCGAAATCCTGGCCACCACCGACGACGGCGAGCCGGTGCTGGCCACTATCACCCTGCAGGGCGGCAAGGTCCGCTCCCTGGCCTTCGGCGGCGACACCACCTGGAAGGCCTGGCGCCGCTCCAAGGAAGCCATTTTCGTTTACGAGCACTTCTGGCAGCAAATGATCCTGTGGCTGGCCCATCGCGACCAGGCCGAGGGCGACGTCCGCATCACCCTCGACAAACGCCGCCTTCCGGCCGGCCCCGGCAACCGCCTCGCCATCACCGTCCGCTTGCGCGGTCAGGGCGGCGCCAAGGTCGAAAAGGCCAACTTCTCGGTCAAGGTCATCGCTCCCAACAAGCAGGAATTCGACGTTCCCGTGTCGCCCAAGGGCCTCGAACATCAGGGGTTTTTTGACAAGGCCCACTGGCCCGGCGATTATGTAGTCCAAGTTTCCGCTCACGGCAAGGACATCAAGGGCGCGGACGTGGGCACGGCGAACAAGCCAAAAACAGGCGCGGCGCGCTTCCTGGCTTATGTCCAGGACGTGGAAAACCTCCGCCCCGCCGCCGACCACGAGTTCCTCAGACGGTTGGCCAGGACCGGCGGCGGCCGCTTCCACCTCGCCTCCGAACCGAGTCTGGTGGATTTCTTGGCCGGTTTGGCCAAAGCCAAGAAATAGTAGCGTTGGCTGACTTGATAAACTTCGCGCGGTGGCGACATGCTCGTAGTGCGGGCTTCAGCCCGTTTTTTGAGGAGAAACGGGCTGAAGCCCGCACTACGAACAAATTCCCTCACCCGGAGTATAAACCGAAAAAGTTCCTGGATGGACCTATTTCCCAAGCCGGCGTAAAATCAGCAAAGCTTTCCAGGGACCCATCATGGTTGCGTTTGGGGCAGTCGATTCCCTGATGGTCGGCATCATCGCTGGCGTCGGCGTGTTGGTGGTTTCCCTGGTCTTCGTCCTGGCCCGGACCTTGGGCCAACGCAAACCCCCAGAACCCGCTCCCCCGGCCCCACCTCCAACCCCGCCGCCAGATCCGGAAGAGGCCCGCGGCGCCGACCGCCGCGAATATCCCCGCCGCAGGGGCAGCCCCGCCCCGGTCCTCATTAAAGACGCCAAGGACCAATACCACGGCTGGATTCTGGATCGCTCCTCCAAGGGCATGCGCCTGGAAACGACGATCCCCTTTGCCCCGGGGACCATTTTGCAGGTCTCTCCCTTGAATGCGCCGCGGCCGGCGCCCTGGGTGGAAGTGGAGGTGCGCTATTGCCGGCAGCAAGGAAAGGAGGTCCACCTCGGTTGCCAGTTTACCAAAATCCCCACCTGGAACATCCTGTTGCTTTTTGAATGACCTTTGCAAGGTCCTTAGCCAACGGCGTAACAGAACAAAGCCCAGGGCAAGCGCAGCGCGCCCTGGGTTGGCGGCGTCTTCAGACGTAACCTACCCTGAAAGGGTTGAAGAAACAGCAAGGCCGACGATTACTTCCACCTTTTCAGGGTGGTCCGCACACGTGGTGTCCCAACCCCAGGGTTGCCGCTGCGCGGCAACCCTGGGCTGTAATCTTTAACGGCTTCCGCGTAAGGCCCTTGCAGCTTTTCGTGCGCGGCCCGTAGTGCAAACTACTCAATTCATGTCTTTGAAGCGGCGGACACAGTTCGTGATGGCGATTTCGGTCGGCAGACGCTCGATGCTGGAGGCCCCGAAAAAACCCACAACACCCTTGGTGTTTTGCAAGATGAACTGCGCGTCCTCGGGCTCGGAAATCGGCCCGCCGTGGCACAGGACGAGGATGTCGGGTTTCACTTTCTTGGCGGCGTCGAACAGGACTTGCACCCGTTTGGCGGCGTCGGCCAGGGTCATGGCCGACTTGGCCCCAATCGAGCCTTTTGTGGTCAGGCCCATGTGCGGGATCAAAACATCGGCGCCGGCTTTCGCCATGGCCCGCGCTTCGTCTTCGGTGAACACGTACGGGCATGTCAAGAGACCCAGCTCGTTGGCCTGGCGGATCATGTCCACTTCCAGGCCATAACCCATGTCGGTTTCTTCCAGCCCTTGCCGGAACGAGCCGTCGATGAGGCCGACGGTGGGGAAGTTTTGCACGCCGGAAAAGCCGGCCGCCTGCACCTCGCGCAGGAACAGCTTCATGATGCGGAACGGATCGGTGCCGCATACGCCGGCCAGGACCGGCGTCTTCTTCACGACCGGCAGGACCTCGCGGGCCATGTCCATGACGATCTGATTGGCGTCGCCGTAGGGCATCATGCC
>CAZFGM010000556.1:0-5047 GCA_964518515.1 uncultured Alcaligenaceae bacterium
GGCTGAAAACAAGCCAAAACTATTCCTCCTTCCCAAATTACTTTGCTACAGTCTCTTTTTTTTGCGGTTATTTCTTTCCAGGCGGATCAATTGCTTTGCTAAGATTCGAATAGGTTTTTTGGGTGTTTCTACCCAAGGCAGAAATGACCGAGAAACAAATAACCAGGATCAAAGAAAGCACCAGAGCATATTCCATGGCCGTGGCCCCTTCTTCGTCGCCCAAGAAGTCCAAGACGCTTTGACAAAACTGGTACATTTTTCATTTTCCTTCCCACATCTTTTCGGTTCTATTTCGGCGAGGGGCATCTAACTAATGTCCAGCACCGGCCATCATCCTTGAAGCAGAAATAAGCAAGCATAACCCAAAGTACCAAGTTTAACTTGGGACAAGCCTGGTTATATTAAGTCGGAGGGAGCCACAAAAGGCTTCCCCCGAGATTCTGGTAAACTATCCTTTGCCGGCCACCTTAACAACTTAGAATCAAACGCGACTTGTTGGAATCTTAGGTCAAAAAACCTGGTGTTCCATGAAGGTTTGCTAATCATTGGATTTTCTTGGCCAGCACCTGCGACCGCCGCCCGCTGTCCTCGTAGCGTTGCCGCCGTTGGGCCGGCAGATCGTCCGGCGTGCCCAGGCGGAAGCCGCCTTTCTGCACGAAATAATTGAACGCCTGGGTGGACAGGCAGAACAACTCGGTCATGCCGGCGGCGCGGGCCTGGCTTTCCACGAACTGCATGAGACGCGCGCCGATGCCCTGGTTTTCGTACTTGGCATCCACGCACACGCAGGCCATCTCGGCTTTTTTCTCCTGCGGAAAAAAATGTAAGGCCACGCACGCGGCCGGGCTCTTGTCCACCTCGAGGACGAAATAATCGCCCACCTGCCTTTCGATCTCGCCCAGGGTGCGCGGCAACAGCTCGTCGTTTTCGACGCCGGCGCGGATGAGGGACCAAATCGCCCGCGCGTCCTTCTTGTGGGCCCGGCGAATCGCCTGGTATTCGTTGGTGTGCACCAAGGTGCCGATGCCTTCGTTGGAAAAGACCTCGGCGAGAAGGCCCTCTTCAACTTGCCCGTCGATGATGTGCACGCGCGGCACGCCGCCGCGCCCCGCCCGAACCGCATTCATCAATTTCGACACCGATGAATCCAACAGATCGCCGCGCTGTTTTTTGAGAATGGTCTCGGCTTCCTCGACCGTGAGCTGGCGGAGTAATTCTTCCTGGTCCGCCGGACCCCCCTTGGCCCCCCCTTGGGAAGGGGGGGAAAGGGGAGGTTGCGGGCGGCGGAGCAGAATGCCCGGCGTTGTGGTGAGGTAAATCAACTTGACGGCTTGCAAGGCCCGCGCCACTTCGACCGCCACGGCATCCGAGTTGAGACGGTAGGTGTTGCCCTCGCCATCGCTTCCCAGGGGCGGAATGACCGGCACGATGTCGTGTTCCAGCAGGGCGCGCAGCAACTGGGTATCGACACGCTCGACCCGGCCGGTGAACTGATGATCGACCCCCTGCAAGATGCCGGCGGGATGGGCGACCAGGGCGTTGCCGCAGGCGCCGCGCAGGTCGGTGGCGGACAAGCCCTCGAGGATTTCGTGGGTGACGCGGTTGGCCGCCGTCAAGGCCAGTTGCAGCGTGGCGGCATCGGTCACGCCGGCGCCGTCGATGTTGGACGGCGTCTGCCCGGTTTCAGCGGCGAGCCGGCGAATCTGCTGACCCGCGCCGTGCACCAAGGCCACGCCGATGCGCAGACTGCGCAACAGGGCGATGTCGAGCAAAAGATTGCGAAAATTGTCCTTTTCGACAATGGCCCCGTCGAGGGCGATGACGAACGTCTTGTCGCGGTACTGCGGCACGTAGCGCAGAATTTCCCGCAGATCGGCAAGGCGGTGCATATTCTCAAAACCCCGTCAGGTGCTTGAGAGAATCGGTGTCGATTTTCTTTGGGGCCCCAAAACGGTTCTCAAGGGTGGAATGACCAGGTAATCCGCATCAAAAAAGGTTAACTTTAGCTCCCAGCCATTCGTAAAAAGAATCGCATGAGTGAAAACCGTGACGCGACCTGAAGTAACCAAGTCAACCTCATCGTACAGCCATTCCAGGTAAGGGCATTTCTCCTCAGCTGGGGTCGGGTGTTGCTCCACTTCTGGTTCAAGTGCCAGGCGGTAGTGCAGAACCATGACCTCATGGGGTGGAGTATCCAGTTGCAGATTGATGTAGAAGGACGAGCCTTCTAAACCCATACCGAACACGCGGGCATCGTGAAAATGGCAACGTTTGAGGGCTTCGCGAATCTTGGCGGGTAACTTAGGTTCAATCGCCTGCAAATGAGTTACATACCGGTTTGTCGCCGCTTCCCACTCCTCATGCGCTTTGTCGGCAATCGGGTCATCGGGCGACCCGTAATGTTCCAGGATTTCAGGAGTAAAGAACTTCATCGCTTTTGCCTCGCTTTGCGTTTGTCGGTCTCGTAAAAAGAATGTCCTTCGGGATCTCGGGATTGTTGATGAAAATGAGGCAAGGCCATGGGCCCGGCTCTGGGTTCCGGGGGTTGTGGCCTGGTCGAAGGTCCAACGGCGGTTTCAATGTCCCGGGCCAACTTGCGATTCTTGGCGGTCTCATCGCCACGGACGACGATGTCCTGTCCACTTTTCCTTCGGTCAACGGCTGTGGCAACATCGATTTCCCCACCATACTCGACCGCACCGGAAGCGCCTGAGGCAAGTTCCACTTCATGGATGGTCGGCGGTTGCTTGCCAGGCTCGGTTTTCGGGCCGGTTTGGGTCTCGGTGGCCATTGAATTGTACCTCCCCGGAGAAGAGACAGTACACCTCAATTAGACGGGCGATTGGAACGGCACCCTAATCCGAGCGCCGGCGGGTGGCGTCTTGATCCAGGGCGTTGAACCCGGCCGAGCTGTCACGGCCGAAATCGAATTCCGTGTACGGGGCGTCATCGGGATGGTCGCGCAAGTCCCGTTTCAGGTGCTGGCGGCGGCGTTTGTTGCCGGCGCGTTTGACGTCGCGCTTGAGTTTGCGCAGGCTGCGCTTGTCATCGTGGTTCATGGTCACGCCTTTCACATGCCGATACCGGTGATTCAGTATAAAGAGTTTTTGCCAAAGAATCATTACCGATTGCCGCTTGCGGCTTAGCACGACGGGGCGCTAAACCGCAAGCGGTGCGCTCGGGCAGGGATGGCGGAATCGACGATTAAAACGGTACCAGAATGTGGGTGGGCACCGGAGGAAGAACCGGCCGCGACAACGCCTCCAAACCTCGCAGAGGACCTTGGCCGGGGGAAGGAGCAACCTCCTCGGCCTCCTTGGAGTGGGAATTCAGCAGCCAGACCGAAGCCGGCAACGGGGGAAGGGAAGGACGGTCCAGATCGCCGCGTGCGGGCGATTTTTCGCGTGCGGCTGTTTTTTCCGTGGCGGGGGTGGTCACCACGTCCACCAGGTCGAAGGAACCATCGCGGGCAAAGGGTTTGGGCACCGGACTGAAAAGCGCCAAAACCGTATCTGGGTTTTTCGCTTTCGGCGGCGGCCCGGGGGAAACCGGCAGCGGCGATTTTCCTTCCACGGAAGGTTTCTCCTTGCTGATGGCCCGCAGGAAATCTTGCGGATTTTTGGCCGCCATGAGGGACGCCAGGGAGGTAGACGGTTCCAGCGGTTTTGCCGGAACCAGGGGATTGAAGAAATCCGCGGGTCGCGGAGGAACTTGCGGAATCCCGACCCAGAAAGGATTTCGGAGCGGCGTCAGGGCCGGCGGCAATACCGGCCCGGGACCAATCACCACCGGCCAATTGGGCCGATACGGCGGCAGCGGATTGACTCGGGGTTTGGGGATGGTCACCGGCCAGCTGGTTTGCCGAATTATGTTGGGGAAAGTCGGGCGCTGCGGCGGCGCCGTCATCGGATTCGGCGGCCGGGGTTGCAAACGGACGAGGGGATTGGGCAACGGGGCCTGCGGGCGCGTCAACGGCGAAGGCGGCTGATTCATGGTGCGATGACATTGCACGCAGTTGAAGTTCAGGGTGACCGTCATGCCATGGCGATTTTGCCGCTCCACAATCGTGCGGTTGAGCAGCAGGTCGCGCGTGGTGGCCTTGACGAGCAATTCCTCCCGGCTGCGTGCCACCTGGGTGAGGCTGGCGCGTGAGGTGGCCTGGTGAATTTGCCGCGGCGGCGCCTGGTGGACCGTTCGGGTGGCTGGATTGGGTTGCAAGCGGACGGCCAGGTTGATTTGCCGACCCGGTAAGGGGGCTTGCGGAATGCGTTGCGCGGTGGTGATGGTGCGCTGTGCGGGAACGATGGCGGGCCGGTTGCCGCCGCCGATGCCCACCACTGGCCGTTGCGCCACGTTGATCGTTCGCTCCCGGATCAAGGTGATTGGAGGCCGGGGTATCGGCGGGGTGCGGATATTGACGACCAGATTGATGGGGCGTGGCTTTGCCAGCACCGGAGCGCGGACCGCCGGGGCCGGCACCGAGCGAGCCTTGATCTGGACCTGTTGCCGTTGCATTTCCTGATACTGCCGTTGTTGCCTTTGCTCGATCTGAATTTGCTGTTGCCGAATTTGTTCTTGTTGAATTCGAATCGCCTGCTGTTGCTCCTGCCACCTTTGAATCTGAATATTGACAGGACAACGCGAGCGCGGCTGGGCGGGCAGAGGGACCGGACCAATGGCCACCACGCATACCGCTATTGCCAGGAGGGGCCAGCGCCGGTTCATGATATCTCTCCGAAGGCGAGCCGAGCCGCGTAAGCGGCCGGGTTAAGGTCGGGCAACCGGGAACTTAATTCGCTCCGCTCGTCGGAAAAAAAATCTTCCCCCGCAGGCTCGAAGACTCGCCTGCGGGCTTGGGAGAAAAAAAGCAGCTTCTTCCCCCGCGCCTCTCCTTAGGGCATAATGTAATCCGCCCCAGTGGGAAACGCAAAGGTTTTTTTGTAACCGTTCACCCCGTAGCGGAATTCGCAAGATTCCCTTTTAGGCTGCGGGTGTCGGAATTCTTGCGAATTCCGCTACGGGGTGCGCCGTTGTGCCTTTGCATGTG
>CAZFGM010000557.1:0-5039 GCA_964518515.1 uncultured Alcaligenaceae bacterium
ATTTTTTTTTTTGTGATGACAGACGTCGTCGTTGTAAAGTAAGGGATTCTTCCGGGAATCTTCGATGCGCAGAAAAGTGTCAAAATCCCCTTTCAGGTCGATCATGTAGTGCTTGCCGGCTTCCAGGGGAACTGGATGCACTTTGTGATGGCTCTTGCTGGTCAGTTCAAAGACATCGTTCGGGTCCTCCCGGACCAGGTTGCCTTTCACCGTAAAGCCGGATGGGGAGGGATCCGGCCTTGTTTTGGGGTTCAGCTTTGGTTTTACTCCCTTGAGCAGCTTGTCGACATCGGCCCAGAATTCGCGCCAGGCCGGCCGCTCGTCTGCGGGCAGTTTGGCCAGGTACACGGCGTCGCGGACCCCGGTCAGGACCGGGTCGCGCTGCCAGCGTTGCAGCACCCGCGCCCCGGCGGCGCGGGCCTGTGGCGCAGGGTCGGTCAGGTGTTTGGTCCAGTCCCCAAGGTCGGCGCGCAGCCAGGCGAGGGCTTGCCGCCGCCAGCGGGCCCGCTCTTGCTCTCCCAGCAGGTCGGCATCCACTCCGCCGCCCCAAGCGGCCAGGGCCGCGCTGCGCGCGCCTTGATGGCGGTAACCGGCCTTTAGATCGTCCGCCAGGTCCGGCTGAAACGCGAAAGCCTTGGTCACGAAGCGGGCGCTGTCCGCGTACCGGCGCAGGTACGAGCACAGCTTGGCGAGCTGCAGCGCCTCGGCGGCATCGGCAGGCTGGCGCTCCCCCTTCAGCATTTGTGGGAGGATCTTTTCCAGCTCGATCAGGCGTTCACATTCCTTCACCCAGCGGGCCGAAGGCTGGGACCAGCCTGGTTGTCTGGACCCAAGTTCGTGGCCGCGACGAAAGGGGGCCAGGGCCTCCGCCAGCCGGCCCGTATTTCTGAGGACCTGGGCCAAGCCGCAATGCCCTTGGGGCCAATTGGGCTCTAGGTCAACGGCTTTGCGGTGGGCGGCCAGCGCTTCGGCGGCCTGGTCGTTGGCGTGATGGATATTCCCCAGCGTGTGGTAAGCCCGCGCGGAAGCCAGTTTGAGGCGGGAGCTGCTCCCCGGGGGCGGCCCTATTGTCAACAGGCGAATGGCTTCCTTGCAGGCCATCATGGCCCCGTCCGCTTCTCCCGTCTCCAGCAGGCTCAGGGCCAGGTCAATATAAGCCTCGGCAAAGTCCGGTTTCAGCCGGATGGCCTCGCGAAAGGCGCTGACGGCCAGATCTTCATCCCCCTTCTTGGTCAGGGCAATGCCCAGGTTGTAATGGAACGTGGGCTGGTCCGGCTTCAGTCGGATGGCCTCCTGGTGTGCGGCGGCGGCGGCGGCATAATCCCCTTTCATCTCCAGTGCCCCACCCAGGTTGGCATGGGCATCCGCTAAGTTGCCGTCGAGGCGGACGGCCTCTCGGCAGGCGGCAATGGCGTCATCCCACTTCCCCAGGAAGCGCAGGACAATGCCCAGGTTGATGTGATAAGGTGCGTGCTTGGGTTGGAGACGAACGGCTTCCTGGCAAGCTTTCAGGGCCTCGGGCAGGCGTCGCTGCGTCCACAGGAAAATGCCCAGGGTGCTAAAGGCCTCGGCGTGCTTTGGATCCACGCGAACGGCCTCGCGATAGGCGTCAATGGCTTGGTCGAGCTGCTTCTTGGCCAACAGGGCGTTGCCGCGCCGCATGTGGTATTGGGCATCTTTGGGCGACAGCGTTTTCTCCTGGATATCAAGCACCCCGGCCGCTTCGCGGCGATAGCGCTGCAATTCCTCATGGTCTGGTTCGTGTTTATCCATCCAGGCGACGCCGGAGCGAAACCACCCCAATGCTTTTTCCCGCTGGCCCAGCTGCCCCAGCGCCGCGGCCATAATAAACGTCTCGGTGCAAAGGCTGCCTGGACGAAGTTCCTTGGCCTTTTCCAGGGCCTTAATGGCCCCGGCCCAGTCGCGGGTCCGGTAGCGGGCCAACCCCAGGACATGCCAGGTTCCGGTATCTTTCGGTTGCAGGTCCACGGCTTTCTGGGCCAGTTCGGCCGCCTTGGCCGCCTCTTCAAAAGGGGGGTCCAGGAGGAGCCAGGCCCAGTCTTCGTAGGTGAGGGCCAGGTTGCGTCGCCCCAGGGAAGTGCCCGGAAAACGCTTCACCAAAGTCTCCCCTAAAGTCCCGGCTTGCGCAAACGATTCCTTCGCTTCCCGCAACCGGCCGGTCTCCCTTTGTGCCAACCCCAGATTGTGGTAACTGCTAGGAAGATCTTGGTGGTACACCAGGTCGTCAGGAAAGGCGATCTTCAGTTCCTGGCAGAGGGCAATCTGCCGGACCAGGATCTTCCGGACCTCTTCATACCTTTTCAGGCCCAGCAAGGCGGAGGTCCATTTGGTGTAATGATGGAAAAGGTGTTTTCGGAAGGATGTGCGCCTAGGATTGGCTTGGAGAGCTTCCTGCTGGTGGCGCACGGCCTCTTCCAGAAGTTGGCAGGCCTCCGCGAGCTGGTCCTGCCGGGTCCGCAGCTGCGACAAGTTATGCAACACCCCGCCGAGCTGGGTTTGGTAATTCGGCACGCCGGGAAACTGTTTCACCAGTTTCCGGCTCAGGGTCAAAGCTTCCTGGTAGGGTTGCTCGGCCTGCTGCGGTCGGTTGTCCTCCTTATAAAGGCCGCCCAAGTGGTTGTAGCTGCTCGCCAATAAATAGTGGTAGATAGACTGGCCAGGAAAGGCCTCCGCAAGCAACTTGCGCAGGCGGAGTGCCTCGAGGCAGACTTTCTCCGCCTCTGGCCATTGCTTGGTCGCTTGCAGGGTAACTCCCAGATTGGCGTTACTAGTAGCCAAGGCTGCCTCATAATTCATCCCCGGCGTTTCATCCACCAACTGGCGCTGCAGAGCGATGGCCTTGCGCCAAGCCTGTTCCGCTTCCTGATGCCGATGGTGTGACTCGCATAATAGGCCCAGGCCTCCAAAGTCTCGTGCCAGATAAAAACGATACTCAGCCATCTTGGAGAACTCTTTCACCAGCTTCTGGTCGATGTCGATGGCCTGGCGGAACAACGGCTCCGCTTCCTGGGGACGGCTGTTCTGGGCCAGGAGGTTGCCCAGGTTGTAATAACTTGTGGCCAGGCCGGAGCGGTAGCTGGGCAAGCTGGAGTCGGCCGTTAACTCTTGCCAGACCTTGTGAGCTTGGCGATAGGCTTGCTCCGCTTTGGGGAGCTGGTCCAATTCCTGGTGCATTATTCCCAGGGAATTCCAAGACCAGGCCAGATCGTGCCGGCAGTCTTGGTCGGCCGGATTCTTGGCTGACAGCTCCTGGTACAAGGTGATTGCTCGTTGGTAGTTCTCTTGCGCCTGCTGATGCTGGCCCAGGAATCGGCGAATATCTCCGGCCTTGTGGTAGGCCTTGGCCGTTTCTTGCCAAACGTCGGGGTCGGCCTTGTTCCGCTCGGCGAACTTTTCATAATACTCCAGAACCTCCTTGAGTTGTTGCCGGTCAGCCTTTTCGGGGCGGTGGCCACGGGACATCTGGTCGTCCACCGTCTCCATTTGTTTGGCCAGGCCCTTCAGCGCCAGCTGGAGGTTGTGTTTCAGTTTCTCCTTTTGGGCATTGGCCTGGGCCGCTTCTTTGTCCGCTCGCTCGCTTTCGCGCACGGCGGCCTCGGCCTCTGCGTTCGCCTCCACGGCGAAATACACCGCCACTCCCGTGCCGGCGAGCAAGGACAGAACGATGGCCGCCGCCATGCCAACCGCCAGCTTCCGTCGCTTGCGTTCTTCCTTGGCCTTGACCTGGGCGGCCGTGCGCTCCAACTCGGCGGCCCGCAAGCGTTCCTGCACGCCGGCCTGATAGCCGGCCAGGGTTTCGGCCACTGCCCCGGCATGGCGCGGCCGGAGGTCACGCTCGGGACTCAGGCATTGCCGGGCCAGGGCCAGCAGGTCCGCCTCGGCGCCGCTGGCTTCCAGACGCTGGTTGGCGTTGGTCAAATCACCCTGGGTCGCCTGGCGCAGGACTTCATCGCCGGTTCCCGCGTAGGGTCCGTGCCCGGTCAGGATGGCGCACAAGATGCCCCCCAGACCAAACACGTCGCAGCGCTCGTCGAGCAGGTGCACCTGGCCACGGGCTTGTTCGGGGGCCATGTACGTTGGCGTGCCCAGCACGGTGCCCGCCCGCGTGCGGAGGCCGTCTTGGGTGTCCTGTGGCCACAGGGCCGTTGCGGGCGCTGCCGGAGCAGCGTTCCGTTCTTCCCGGTGGTCTTCTGGTGGCGGCCCCACTGGGCTGGCTGCCGCATCCTGATCGCCGCTCTCTGGCCCCTGCCCCCTGTCCACTTGTTTCGCCAGGCCCCAGTCCATGACCTGGACCTCGCCGAAGGCGCCGACCATGATGTTGGCCGGTTTCAGGTCGCGGTGCAAAATGCCGCGGGCATGGGCATAGGCCAGTGTCTGGCAAATTTGTTCGAACAGGGCCAGCAGGCGCGGCCGCGGCGTCGCGCCCTCTTTCACCAGCTCGGCCAGGGTGCGGCCGCGAATCAGCTTCATGACGAAGTACGGCCGGCCGTCCGGCAGCGATCCCAGCTCGTGGATCGGCACCACGCCCGGATGCTGCAACTGCCCGGTGATGCACGCTTCCTCGAGAAAGCGCTGGCGGATGCCGGCATGATCGCGGTACTGGGCGTGCAGGACCTTGATGGCCAGATCGCGGCCCAGTTCCGCATCATGGACCCGGTAAATGATCCCCATGCCGCCGCGGGCCACTTCGTCTTCCAGATGGTAGCGGCCCACCTGCTGCCCGGGAAATTCCGCCAACGCCGTTTCGTCCTTCCCCGGAAAAGCCGCTTTTTTCATTCCTTCCAGGAAATTGCGGGTCGTCTGGCCTACCGGGGTCGGGTCCGCAAGGTCGGCGGGGAATTTTTTCCCGGTCAGCTTTTCCAGGGTTTCCTGACACCCGGGACAGCCGGCCACGTGGCCCTCCAAGGTTTCCACCTCCGCTTCGCTGAGGCGCTCGGCCAGCAGGCTTTCCAGTTGCTCGTGTGTCGGGCAGGCGTTCATGGGGGTTCTCCCAGGGCGGCGTTTTCCAGCTCGGCTAT
>CAZFGM010000558.1:0-5034 GCA_964518515.1 uncultured Alcaligenaceae bacterium
ATCCGCCCCTTGGCAACCGTGAATTCGTGCTTGCCCTCCAGCCGCACGCCGGTCTCTTTTTCGAGGAAGGCGAGTTGCCGTTCGACTTCGATGCGGATTTCTTCCTCCTTGGTGGCTAGCGCGGCGGCGTGGCGCACCTGCTCCGCGAATTCCGCGGCTTTCTTGCCGATCAACTCGTCGAGCGATTGCGGTTTGGCCATAGTCCGGGTTCCTGCGCGATGGCTCTAGCGTACCGGATGGGGAAGAAATTTCAAGAAAAAGTGCGGCGTTCTGCACGGGGAAGAAAAGGGGAAGGCGTGAATTAGTCCGGATCGGCCCGGTGGCCTAGCGGGGACGGTGGGTCGGCACCCCCTTGCGCGGCCGGGCGCAGGGCCGCAGGCTCGCCGCCAGGCCAGCGGGTCGAGGATCAATCCGGATACACAAACTCGTTCAGATTAAAGATGACCCGGCACATCTGTTCCAGGGCGCGCCGTCGCGCCGCCGCCGGTTCCGGCGTTCCTTTTTCCGCTTCCTGAAACTGCGCCGCCATTTCGCGCTGCAAGAAGCGCGTCAGCACCTGCCGTTCTTTCTCGGTCGGCGGCCGGCACAGGGCCAGGAGGAAGGCGCGGTCGATTTGCTTGGCGGGGTCGGGGCCGGCCTCGCGGAGGAGGCGGTCGGCGAAATGGCGGGCCTGGCGGTTGACGAAAGCGCCTTTGAAAAGCATCAGGGCTTGCGGGGCAACGGTGGTCACTTGCCGTTTGTCCGCCGAGCGCGCGGTGTCGCACAGGTCCAGCCCAAGGCCGGCGAAATCGTGATGCCGACCGAAGGATCGGCTACCGCCTGGTGCTGTTCCGAAAACCAGCATGGCGTACTCCAATCGCCTAAAAAAGCTTGGCCCATAGCCTCCTCGCCACAATCCGGTAATAATGGGGATGACCCGACGAAGAACCCCGCAAACCGCGCCCTCGAGGGAAATGTCATGTGGGATTTCTTTTCTGCGGTGGGCGAAAATAATGTCCTGGTGTGGCTGATTATTGGCGGCCTGAGCGCCTGGGCGGTGGCTTGTGTCGCCGGCCATTGGCGCAAGGTGCGTTTGGCCGAATACGAAGCCAACCTCAAACGTCACATGCTGGACAAAGGCATGTCGGCCGCCGAAATCGAACAGGTTCTCAGAGCCTCGAAAGAATCCAGCGCTTTCCCTCAAATCACCGGCGCGGTCGAAACGGACAAGGCCGCCCTGGTCACGCTCATGGCCGAATATGCTTATTCCGGCGCCGACATCGACCGGGTGCTCCGTGAATTCGGCCACTTGCCGGAGGGTATGCCGGCCGACCAGCGCCGGGAAGCGATCCGCGGCCGGGCCCTAGCCGTCCAGGGCATGGTGGAAAACGAGAAAGAGGCGGAGGAAATCGAGCAGGTGTTGCGGGCCTTCAACAGCCGGGAGAAACAACCCGGCGAAAGTATTCAGGTATTGAACCGCTTGTGAGTTATGGCGCCATTTGAACATCACCTGCTGGTTTTCGCTTCTGTTCCCAGATGCGTTGGATTTCCTGGTTACGCCGCAAGGCAGATTCTCGATTCATCCACGGGAGCGGCGGCGCCACCTCAGCGGCATGCCCCCATCCGAAGTTAGTCGGGGGAAAATCTTGATTGTAAGCCCAGGCGATGTAAGAGATGTCACTGTATTCGACTCCGATTTGGTGGAGCGCTTTGGTAGCTGGTCCTGTGAATGGCGAAGTTGTGGCCTCGTGGAGGAAAACGTCCAGGAACGATTTCTCTTTTGAAGTCAGGATACTCATGTCACGGCCCCCTTTTCTTTGCCTGCTCGTTTGCGTCTGCCAGACGGATTTCTTGCGGGTTCCAGTAGTTCGCGTACTGGGCGCCAGGGCCAGCTGTAGTGGTGTAACCTTGCAACGTTCCTCCCGCGGCGACCGCCTGCGACACGGACCACTCGGCTGCCTTGTCTGCGTGGCGTCTTAACAAGGGGACTCCAAGCGGTGCCGGCCCGATGATTCCTTGTTGCAATCCGACGGGTTGCCCACATAGCGGGCAGTCCATTGCTGCCAACCCCTTGACAAGCGACGGCCCTTCGGTCTTGTACCACTCGACGTGCCAGTCTTCTACTTTCTGATGGCAGTTCGGGCATTCTTCGTTTGGGGGCATCGCCAGGGTCGCCTTGGCCACTCGCTCACACCAGGCTTCCATTATACACTATCACTTGTTCGGCGCGGATAACTTCACTTCAGGAAAGGAATCGTCCATGGCTTCTCTCACCGGCAAAGTGGCCCTGATCACCGGCGGCAACCAGGGCATCGGCAAGGGCATCGCTCGCGGCCTGGCCGCCGAGGGGGCTAGCCTGGCGCTGACCGCCCGCGGAAAAGAAGCGCTCGACCGCGCCGCCGCCGAACTGGCCGCCAGGGGCGCCCGTGTGCTGGCGGTGGCCGCGGACGTCACCGACGAGGGCCAGGTGCGGGAAGTCTTTCGCCGCACCCTGGCTGAATTCGGCCGGCTCGACATTCTCGTCAACAACGCCGGCGCCTTCGACGGCGGACCGCTCGATCAGCTATCGGCCGAGACGTGGGACAAGGTCCTGGCGGTCAACCTGCGCGCCCCCTTCCTGTGTACGCGCGAGGCCATGAAGATCATGAAAAAACAAGGCGGCGGCCGGATCATCAATATCGGCTCGATCTCCGCTCAGCGCGTGCGGCCGCACTCCGCCCCGTACAGCGCCTCGAAACACGGCTTGTGGGGCCTGACCCAGGTGGCCGCCCTCGAAGGCCGCGACCACGGCATTTCCTGCGGTTGCCTGCACCCCGGAAACACCCTGGTCGAGCGCCGCCTGGGCTCCACCAAGAAAGAAGATGAGGAACCCATGATGACGGTGGACGAGCTGGCTCGCGCCGCCGTCCTGATGGCCACGCTGCCGCCGCACGTCAACATGCTCGAGGCGATTGTCCTGCCGGTGGGGCAACTGTACGTGGGGCGGGGATAAAATAGTGGAATCTAATTCCCTTTGTCAATCACCCTGTTAAACTTTTCGGTCTTGCCCTTCTTGTCGGTCAGTTCGAGCACGTCCTTGACGACCTTGTACTTGGATTTTTCGGTATTAGTCTTATCGCCAAAGGTCACCGTTACTTCCAGGTTTTCCTTATCCAGGACCTTGTATGTGCCGGAAAAGGAGATGCCCATGAAGCTGATTTTCAGCTTCAGGTCCTTGGTGAATTCGAGCTGGCCGGTGATTTCCTTGTCGCCGACTTTTTGTTTCATCTCCCACTTGCCGATCAAGGGGTTCGTCTTGCCGTCTTGCGAGTTGGCCAGGTTGCCGATCAAGAACAGACCAGCGGTACAGAGGATGAGCGTTCGTAGCACTTTCATGAAAAATCTCCACACAGAGGGGCGAGCCGAGCCAACCCGCGTTTCCCGCGGCCGTCGCGGGATCGCGCTGTCGCTTGCTTCCCCAAAACAAAGTGTGTCCAGTTTATGGGGACGGGGTGCAGAAGGCGAATAAATAATAGGATTTTTTGGTCAAGGGGATATTGTTCTGCCCTATAACCAAGGACCATTATCCACATCATCCAAATTATCCATTCTCCCTTTTTGGGGCCGTTCTGTATCCCGATTTAGGATTCCCAAACGAGGGAATTTTCGGGGTTGCCGAGGGCTTAAAACCCCGATATACTTCCTCTTTTACCGGGAATTATCGCCAGCCCGCTTCCCGAAAGCTAATTGGGTATCCGATTTACAACCATGCGTTTCCACCTGGTGGATCGAATTGATGAGGTCGAGCCGGGGAAACGCATCCGCATTGTGAAGAATTTGACTTTGGGGGAAGAGTACCTGGCGGATCATTTCCCCACTTTTCCGGTGATGCCCGGGGTCCTGATGCTGCAAACCCTGGTCGAAGCCGGGGCTTGGTTGTTGCGAATCACGGAAGATTATCGTCACAGCGTAATTGTCCTTCGCGAGGCGAAGAACGTCAAATACGGCAACTTCATGGAACCGGGCAAAAGCCTGGTGGTGACGGCGGAACTGGGAGAGATAGACGGTCCCCTGGCGACCCTCAAGGGTAAGGGGGAAATGGAAGGGACGGCCACGGTGTCGGCGCGGCTGGTGCTGGCCCGCTACAACTTGCGCGACCGCAATCCCGCCCTGGAGGCCATCGACAAAAAGATCACGGACCATTACCGCACCTTGTATGCGGTTTTGACGGGCGAGTTGGGGCAGGCGAAATAGTTTGTAGTAGGCACGCTCCGCGTGCCGTAACGGCACACGGAGTATACCTACTACTTAAGGGTGGTAGGAATGCGGCTTTTAGACCAGGTGGCACTGGTGACGGGCGGCAGCCGGGGCATCGGCCGGGCCATCGTGCAAGCGCTGGCCGCCGAAGGGGCCAAGGTGGCCTTCGTTTACCGCGGCAACCAGGCTGCCGCCGACAGCCTGGTGACGGAAGTCACGCAGAAAGGCGGCACGACCCTGGCCTTGCAAGCCGACGTGGCCAACCTTGAGGAAGCCCAGCGCTGCGCCGAGCGCGTCGAAAAAGAATGGGGCCGCATCGACATCCTGGTCAACAATGCCGGGGTAATCCGTGATGACCTGTTTGTCCGGCTCGAGCCGGAACAGTGGAACACGGTGTTGGCGACCAACCTGGGAGGGACGTATAACTTTTGCCGGGCGCTGGCTTACCCCATGATGAAGCAGCGGCGCGGGCGGATCATCAATATCTCCAGCGTCTCGGCCGATTATCATAATCCCGGGCAAACGAACTATGCCGCCAGCAAGGGCGCGATCAACAGCTTCACGCGGGCCCTGGCGGTCGAGTTGGCCAGCCGCAACGTCACGGTCAACGCCGTCGCCCCGGGCTTCATCGAGACGGACATGAGTGAAGGGGTTCGCAACAAGGCCGGCGACCTGATCAAGAAAATGATCCCCATGCGCCGCCTGGGCCAACCGGCGGACATCGCCAAGGCGGTGGTGTTTTTGGCCAGCGACGACGCCGCCTACATCACGGGCCAGGTGCTAACCGTGGACGGCGGCATGACGCTTGGGGCCGCCGCG
>CAZFGM010000559.1:0-5028 GCA_964518515.1 uncultured Alcaligenaceae bacterium
CGGCCCGCGATGAGCCCGATCCGCCGGGACAACTCCCCTTGTATTCGGCCAAGAATCTGTTGGACCCGCGCAATCCCTTGCACCGCCAACCCGGTCTCAAGGAAGAGAAACCGGATACGAAGCAGGAGGCCTTGTTCACCGGCGGGTTCCTGCTGGATCCCACCCTGATCGGCGCTCTGGAGCGCAAGAAACTGGGGCGGGCGCTGGAGGATATTTTCGGCACCCCGGCTGAACCGCGCGTCGATGGCGCTGCGGAGGACCTTGAGAATCTGCGCTTGACCCCCAAACAGTTGAAGGAAGGCAGCCGGTTGTATCGCCTGCATTGCTTGCATTGCCACGGCGTGACCGGCGACGGCCGCGGGCCGACCGCCAAGTGGGTCAACCCGCACCCGCGCGATTACCGCCAGGGGTTGTTCAAATTCCTGTCGGTAGACCAGGTCAGTACCCCCGACCGGCCGCCGCGACGCGAGGACCTGCGCCGCACCCTGGAACAGGGCATCGAGGGCACTTCCATGCCCGCCTTCAACCTCCTGTCCGAGGCGGAACTGGACCACCTGGTGAGTTATGTCATGCACCTGAGCATCCGCGGCAAGGTGGAATTCGAAACCATCAAAAACGGTTTTAAATTCAACGCCGACAAGAAAAACCTCGAAGCCAACGACGAAGTCTGGGGCAAACAAAGCGATCACCAAACCCTGGCCGATTATGTCAAGGAGAAATGGTCCAAGGACGTGATCAAGGCCTGGGTCAAGGCGCAGGCGGACCCCATCGCTTTCAAGGAGCCTTACCAGGAGAAGAGCGACGAGGACATGAAAAAATCGGTGCAGAACGGCTACCAGATTTTCCTGGACGCCAACCGGGCCAAGTGCGACACGTGCCACGTCGATTTCGGCCGCCGCGCCCAGTTCAAGTACGACGATTGGGGCACGCTGGTCAAGCCGGCCGACTTGACCCGCGCGGTGTACCGCGGCGGCCGCCGGCCCCTGGACCTGTATTACCGCATCCATTCCGGCATCAACGGCGCGCAAATGGTCCCCTTCGGCGGCACTCTCAAGAAGGAAGAGGAAATCTGGGACGTGGTGAACTTCTTGCAGGTCCTGCCGTACCCGGCCATGCGCGCGAAATATAAACTGCCGATTAAGTGAGTGAGAGTGTTAGAGAGTTGGAGAGTGTGAGAGTTGGAGAGTGAGAGTGTGAGAGGATGAGAGATTAATGTGTGAAGGTGTATTTGCGCTCACACTCTCCACTCTCTCAAACTTGCACACAGGTTTTTGGAGATAGTCCTGTGGCCAAGTGGTGGGCATTGCTGTTCGGCGTGGTGATGGCGGCCTGTTTCGGCCTGTTCCTGGTGTCGCCGGCCCTGGGCTGGTGGCTGCCCCCAGGGGTGTCCTCGATCAGCGACCTCGTGGATGGGTTGTTTTATTTCATCCTGTACATCACCGGCTTTTTCTTTGTTCTGACCGAGGCCCTGCTCGTCTGGTTCATGTTCAAGTACGGCACCGGGCAGAAACCGCCCCAAAGCAAACCGCCGGAATTTGTCACCCGGCTGATTCCCAATCAACATCGCCTGGAAATCTACTGGACCATCGTGCCGGCCATCATCCTGTTGATTGTCGCCTTCACGCAGGTCGGCACCTGGGCCAACGCCAAGTACCGCTCACGCATGCCCAAGTTGGAAGCCACGGCCCAACCCGCGCCGCCGCCCGCCGCCAAGGCCGACCCCAAGGTGACGCCGATGCAGATCGAGGTCAGCGCCCGCCAGTTCGAATGGCGCATGCGCTATCCTTCGTCCAAGCGCCTCGAGGAATGGCTGTCCAAGAAAGACGAGGCGACCGCCAAGGATTTCGCTTCTTTTGCCGAGGACCGGCGCGGCAAGGACGGCCAGCTCCGCCAATACAAGCAAATTTCCGACGTGCGCGTGGTGAACGAGCTGCACGTGGTGGTGAACCGGCCGGTGCTGGTCCAACTCAAAACCCTGGACGTGATTCACAGTTTCAATCTGCCGCACCTGCGCGTCAAGCAGGACGCGCTGCCGGGGCAGACCATTCCGGTGTGGTTCACGCCGACCAAGGTGAACACGCGCAAAATCAAACTACCAGCCCGTGAAAAAAACCTCAAGAAAATCAATGTGGAAAAGAAGGTCTTGACCATCATGGTGGATGGCAAGGACGAAGAGTTGCTGGTAACGGAAAAAACGAAATTCAAAAATGAATTCGGTGAGGAACTAATAAAGGGAATCAAAGCCGCTGAACTCAAGGAAGCCGAATTTGTGCATTTTTGGAAAAACAAAGACAACAACGTTTTGGATGAAGTTCAATTGCCCGATCTTTCGCGTTGGGAAGATCGTTTTAACTCGGACAGCGGAAAACCAAACGACAAGAAGTTTCAATGGGACCTGGCCTGCGCCGAGTTGTGCGGCTGGGGCCATTACCGCATGATCGGCCGCATCTACGTCCACGAAAGCCAAACGGACTTGCTCCATTGGCTCAAGCACGTCGAACGGCGGCAAAACCTGCGGACGCCCACGGAAACCGGAAAAGCCCCCAGCAAATAGTTTTTCCTTCCGCGCGGCAATACGCGAGGAATTTGCAGAGGATAATTTCCCATGAGCGTCGGTCATTCTCCCGAAATCCATGTGGCCCATCCCGAGCTGGGCTTTGTTCGCAAGTACCTGTTTTCCACCGATCACAAGATCATCGGCATTCAGTTTTTGTTTTCGGCGGTCATTTTCATGGCCATCGGCGGCCTCCTGGCCATGCTGGTGCGCTTGCAGCTGGGCTGGCCGCACGCCGAACTCGCCGCCTTCCTCGAAACCGGCGGCCGCATGTCCGAATCGTTTTACAACATGCTCTTCAGCATGCACGCCAGCGTGATGATCTTCTTCGTGATCATTCCGTTCTTGACGGGCGCCTTCGGCAACTTCACCATTCCGCTGATGATCGGGGCGCCGGACATGGCGTTTCCGAAATTGAATATGATGTCGTACTGGTTCATGTGGCCGGCGTTTGCTTTCATTCTGGCGAGCTTTTTCGCGGAAGGGGGCGGCCCGGCCGCCGGCTGGACCAGCTACCCGACCCTGGCCACGGCACCCATGATCGCCGGCCAAGGCGTGCAGTCGCCCGCCGCCCCCAATTCCGGCCAGGGCCAAATCTTCTGGCTGTTGTCCCTCATTTGTGTCGGCGTGTCCAGTATGGCCGGCTCGGTCAATTACATCACCACCATCATCAACATGCGGGCCCCGGGCATGACCCTCTATCGCATGCCCATGACCATCTGGGCCATGTTCATCACCGCCATCTTGCAGGCCTTCGCCCTGCCGGTGCTGACGGTGGCTTTGTTCCTGCAAACGCTGGACAAGACTGTCGGCACGACGTTCTTCTTGCCGCCGGAGGGCTTGTTTTTCGGCAACTTCTTCAGCGGCCCCGGCGGCGGTCAGCCGCTTTTGTGGCAGCACCTGTTCTGGTTCTATTCCCACCCCGCCGTGTACATCATGATCCTGCCGGCCATGGGCATGGTCTCCGACATCATCAGCACGTTCGCCCGCAAGGAGTTGTTCGGCTACCGGGCGATGATTTATTCGATCGCCGGCATCGCCGGCCTGGGCTTCATCGTCTGGGGCCATCACATGTTCCAGAGCGGCATGGACCCGCGCCTGGGCACCGGCTTCATGATCGCCACCATCATGATCGCCTTGCCCAGCGCCATCAAGGTCTTCAACTGGCTCGGCACCATTCACGGGGGCAACCTGCAGCTCACCACGCCCATGCTGTTCGCCCTGGCCTTTGTGTCGATGTTCATCATCGGCGGCCTGAGCGGCATCTTCATGGCCGCCACGCCGGTGGACATCTCCATCCACGACACGTATTTCATCGTCGCCCACCTCCACTACGTGCTTTTCACCAGCAGTTTGATGGGCATATTCGGGGCCATCTATTTCTGGTATCCGAAAATGTTCGGCCGCATGATGAGTGAATTCTGGGGCAAGGTGCACTTCACCTTGACCTTTATTTTCGGCAATGCCGTGTTTTTCCCCATGCACATTCTGGGGGTGGCCCTCTTGCGGCGGCGCATTCCGGATTTCACCGCCACGGCCTTTGAAAGCGAGTTCATGCCGCTCAACCAGTTCATCAGCGTCTGCGCCTTCCTGCTGGGAGCGGCGCAGCTTATTTTCTTCTCGAACTTCATCCTCAGTCTGTTCCGCGGCAAGGACGCCTCGGACCGCAATCCGTGGAAGAGCAACACCCTGGAATGGACGGCGTCGTCGCCGCCGCCGCACGGTAACTTCGAGCAGACGCCGGTGGTGTACCGCGGCCCCTATGAATACGTCCCCTACGCCGAAACCGACCACTACCCCCAGACCCAGAAAGGACCGTCGGTTCTGGGCCACCACTGACCAGGGATTGAAACATTTAGCCGGCGAGCTTGCTCGCCGTGGACTGGATGTTGCCCGCGCCGAGCAAGCTCGCCGGCTAAATGCTTCAAATTCGCCATGGTATTGTGCAATTTACGTGTCGTTAAATCGGGCAGAAGGGCTTTACCAGAATGAACGATCCCGTACCGGCATCGGTATCCTCGCGCTGGCTGCACCGCTGGGCGCTGTTCACGGCGGCGGCCACCGTCCCGCTGCTCCTGCTCGGGGCGAAGGTGACCACTCTGGGCGCGGGTATGGAGGATGCCCGCGGCTTGCGGTCGCCCTGGTACTTTTTTCAGGAATTCGTCAATCACCAGGGGCTGGACTGGCGCATCGAGCACGGCCATCGCCAGGCCGGCTGGCTGGTTGGTTTTTGCGTGCTTGTCTTGACAGTCTGGCTGTGGCTGGCGGAATCGCGCCGCGGGGTGCGCTGGCTCGGCCTGGCGGCTTTGCTGGCCGTCTGCCTGCAAGGAACCCTGGGTATTTTCCGCATTGAATTGCACGAGTTGTTGGGAAAAACGCTGGCCCTGATCCACGACTGCTTTGCCCAGGTCGTCTTCGCCATGCTGGTTTGCCTGGCACTATTGACATCGCGAACCTGGTCGGATCCGCAGGCA
>CAZFGM010000560.1:0-5020 GCA_964518515.1 uncultured Alcaligenaceae bacterium
TGCCACGGTCACCCTCAGGCCGCGATATTGGCCTGCTTTTTGACCGCGATCAACACAAAAAAGGCTGAGCTGGGTTTACTTTGTTACTGGGAGCTTAGCGCCAGCGACCCCGTTTCGCTTTTTTCTAACGAATATCCCTATTTCATAGTCTCCCTTCTCTGTTCCGGGGCAGCAGGCCGCGGCGACTCTCTCCGGCACCAAACACGGCAGTCCAAGTTCGACACCACGTCCACGCCCACAACGCCCAAACGTGTCCGTTCCTTTTTCCCTTATCCCTTTGCAAAGGAGATTTTCATGAACGACTCTTTACACGGCATCTTGCGACAGCTCCGCCTGTCCGGGCTGGCGACGTGCTCTTGCTCGGGCCGCCCGGCGTCGGCAAAAGTTTTCTCGATGTGCCCTCGGCGACGGCGATCCTCGACCGCTTCTTGCACCACGCCGAGCTGGTCGCCATCGCCGGCAAAAGCTACCGCCTGCGCCACCAGGCCCAGAAGATCAAGGACGCCGAAACCGAGTCAAAACCAGCCAATGCGCCCCTCGGCTCCGAAGAGGTTCAGGCCGAGTCAAAACCAGCCAATGCGCCCACCGGCTCCCGCAAGAACGGCGCGCTTTCAAAACCAGCCAATGCGCCCCTCGGCTCGGAAAGGTCGCCCCGGAAAGAAGAATGAGTCCCCCGCAAGGGATTCTGTACCCCTGCCCAGGAGCCTCTTCTCTGTTCCGGGGGTCATCGAATTGATAAAGTTCCTTGGCCAAGGCACCCAGCGAACCAGGCCCTTGAGGCAACCAAGAAAATCGTCATGGTAGAGCGGTCAAACGATCCCAAAGGCTGGCTGGTTTTGAAGCGCCCATAAGTGGCTGGTTTTGAAGTGCCCGGTGACATCGCAAGGGCAGCTTGCGCCAACCGGCGCCAGATTTCTTTTGCATTCCTCGCAAGGAAAAGGTCCTCGTTGGCCGGAAGGTCGCGACTGCCGTGCAGCAGGTAACGGGTTGCCCAACGCCACCTTCCGAGCAACTCATCGGTTGGATACTGGGCCAATAGGCGTCGGAGAAGAGGAACACACGCAGAGACGCTTCCAAGCGACGGGCTTTCCGTAAGTAACCGAAGTACACCCGCAATATCGCCTACCGGCAATGCACCGGTCGGGAATAAGACCTCTGCCGAGTCCTGGGGCACAATAATAAGCTCTTGCACCAACCCGCTGGCCAACTCGCGGATCCAGTCATTGACGGGCCCCATGAAAGCGGCGTGCCCATCGTGACTGGTCCTGAGTTCGCGAAGCGTACATACGGCAGACACCGTCCTATCCCCAGACACTCTTTGTGTGGACCACAGGTGAAGTTCGGCGGTCGCCTTGATGACGTCGGTCGGGCGCACGGCGGCGCGAATAACAGCCGCCGCCGGATTTGTGTTCCGCCCTGGGGACATCGCTTCAGCAATGGCGCCTAACACGGTGATCGCATCTTCCGTTGGGATGGCCGCCGTGCCGGGGTCGGCTTCTGGATCGAAGGCAGCGGGCAGCAACAAGACACTCGCTCCCATAGCGCAAACGGTTCGCCGGGTTTCCTCTGGCCAGTTCCCGCCGAGCGGCAGACTGCGACGGAACATCGCCGGTATACGGCTGACGATTTTAACAAGTACCTCACGCCAACTCCCCAGCGCTGCCAGAACCGTATCGTCTTGACCGAATGTAATAAGGGGAGAACCCGTGCAATGCCTCGTTCCGTTAGTCCATCGAGGAGTTCGGGTGGGCAGCCGGAAAGTTCGCCGTCGTAACGCGCGCTGAATCGCACGGTCTCGCAGTATGCTTTCTGTCGAAGCGGCAGCCAGAGTGCGAACCAGTCGTCGCCCAGCGGGGAGCAGATCGGCTGGAGAAACTCGCGAAGTAGGTTCAGGTCCTCCTCTTTGACCGTGTTCCAGCCGCGGTGGTATTCGGTGTGAACCCACGGGCTGGCAAGATTGTTGAAATGCCCATCGTCGTTGGCATGGCCCGGCCGCATCGACGATAGGTAAAAAAACGCCTCACACAGGTGAAACACGCTTTTGAGGCCCAGCCCAAACTTGCCGATCAACGCCTTTTCACCATACTTGTAGTTCTGGCCGAACTGGCAGATCGCTCGGGCGTCCTCATCCGTGAATTTGCCATCGTTGACCACGAAGAGTGCCGGATCGTGAAGCAACTGATGCGCGGGGTTCCCTCCCGGTCCAGGTGTCCATCCGACAACCACCGTCCGGGCACCGGCGTCGTCGGCGTTCTGAAGCAACTCTTTCAAGATTGACCGCGGAGAATATCGGTCAATCAAGTTGCTTCCAATCAGATTGATTACGCCGAGGGGATCGACCTCTGTTGATCGTGCGTTGGGCATGATGCGGTCCGAAGTTGCCCTTATTGCGCTCCCCACAGACTTCGCGGGTGTAGCCAATAGGTACGAAAACTGTTGACGAATCAGCTTCTTGCGTTCGTTCAAGCTTCCCAATGTGCGACCGAACGGTTGTAATCACACCCAGAGCCCCGATCAAAGGGCAGTACAGAACGGACCCGGCCCGCCGCTCCCTTGCGGGAGCGCGGTCCAAGTACCGCTTCTGTACTTCAAAAGCCTTGCGGCTCAGGTTGATCGTTTCTGGGAAGCAGTTCTTGACGCACGCGCGTCAATCAAATTGTTCCCGCCGCCGTCGCTTGGGCGCGGGTCGGCCTAGTTATTGGTCTCCCTATGTCACCATTGAACCGAAAATGCGCTGTTTGGCGCGCTGTCGCATTGCCGCTCTGGGGTTTTTCCAGTGTTTTGGCGGGTTCGTTCGAGTCCTATAAAGGGGCACTTTCCCACGCACTGAGGGAAACGCCGAGGAGTAGTCCTCGGCGTTTCGCGTTCCGCCAGGTGCTACTAACCTGGTTTCCGTGGGGCAGGCTTCCAGCCTGCCAGATTGGCAATTTGGCAAGCTCTTTGGCAAGGCAGGCAAGATGCCTACCCCACGAACCAAGCCCGTGCACAATCCTCTCCTGTCGGTGATCTCGTTTTGCATCGGCCGTTTGTGGCAAATTAGCGCCGTTTCGAGGAAAATAAATGGATGAAATCGACCTGTTCCGGGAAATAATAAATAGAGGCCGGGCGATACCCAGGAAACCAACATGCCGACTCTTCAAATAAACCGGATCATTCAGCATCTTCGCAGAGCCGTGCTTTTGCGGGATGGTGATGGCCTGGCCGATGGGCAATTGTTGGAGTGCTTCAGTGCCCAGGGGGAGGAAGCCGCCTTTGAAGCCCTTGTCCGACGGCATGGCCCGATGGTCCTGGGGGTGTGCCGCCGTGTCCTTGGCAATTACCACGATGCCGAAGATGCTTTCCAGGCCACCTTCCTTGTCCTGGTGCGTAAAGCCGCTTCGATCAGGCCCCCAGGGATGGTCGGCAACTGGCTTTACGGCGTGGCCTACCAGACGGCATTGAAAGTTCGGGCCGGGGCCATGAAAAGGCGAGGTCGAGAGAAGCAGATGATGGACATGCCCGAACCCGAAGTGCCGCAAAACCTCTGGCGTGATCTGCAACCCTTGCTGGACCAGGAATTGACCCGCCTGCCGGACAAGTTCAGAATTCCTCTCGTCCTCTGCGATCTGGAAGGCAAGACCCGCAAAGAAGCGGCTAGACGACTTGGCTGGCCCGAAGGAACGCTTTCCAGTCGTCTGGCCAGGGCCCGAAGAATGTTGGCCAAGCGGTTATCGCGGCACGGCGTGGCACTTTCAGGCGGAGCGCTGGCCATGTTATTGTCGCAGAATGCGGCGTCGGCTGGGGCGCCAAGTTCCCTGGTGGTTTCCACGGTCCAGGCCGCAATGATGTTTGCGGCAGGCAAAACGGCGGCAGGGGTGATCTCGGCCCAGGTCGCCGCTTTAACGGAAGGAGTGTTACAAGCCATGTTCCTGTCCAAGCTGAAAATCGCCACCGCATTGGTGCTTGTGGTTGCCTTCCTGGGTTGGAGTGGAGGCTTGCTCATGGAGCAGGCGCTTGCTGAAAAACCGGGTAGGGGGCAGGAGACTCCCCTGGTGGTGGCTCAAAAAGACGCCGAGAAAAAAGCGGCTGGGGCCAGCCAAGGGACCAGCACCGACCTGAACGGTTTGCTAAAGGTGATCGATCCCAAAAAGAACATCATCACCGTACTCGTTCCTCCCCAGAAAAAAGGCGAGCCGGGGGAAGAAAAGACCTTCGACCTGGCCAAGGAAATCAAGGTCTTTTTTGACGACGGCAAAAGCAGCAAAGCCGCCATGCCATGGAACTTTCGAGTCGGCAGCCTTGCTGATTTGAAAGAGGGTGTATTTGTCCAGGCCCAAGTAGGGGCTAACCGGAAAGAGGTCGTGGCCATTCTCGGGCTGGGGCCGACCGTGAGTGGAATGGTCAAAGCGATAGATGGGGAAAAAAACACCATCACCCTGACCCCGGGTGGCAAGAAAAGGGAGGACGAACAACCGGACAAAACCTACCTGGTGGCAAAAGAGGCCAGAGTTTTCATCGACGGCAAGGAAGCCAAGCTCACGAATCTGGCCACGGAAACCCTTGTCACCGCGAAGTTGTCGGGGGACCAGAAGGAAATCGGTTTTATCCAGGCCCAGGGGCCAACCGTCCAGGGCGTCCTGAAGGCCCTAGATTCCGAAAAAAACGTCCTCACCGTGACCATCCCCAAGAAGGGTGAGCCGCCCACGGACAAGACCTACCCGATAGCGAAAGACGCCAAAGTCGTCCTTTATAACAAGGAGGCTACAATCAAGAACCTGGCCCTGGAGACACCCGTTACCTTGAAACTGTCGGGCTTCAACAAGGAAGTGGCCATGATTCAGGTGCAGGGGCCCATTATGCAGGGCGTCCTCAAAGCGGTGGATGCGGCAAAAAACACCGTCACGGTGGTTTTGTCCTCCAAAACTAAGAGTCAGCCGGGAGAGGAAAAGACTTTCCGCGTCGTGAAAGACGCCCACATCGAAATAACCGAAGGCAAGACGGGTAGGTTGTCCGACCTGGAAAAAGACAGGCCGGTCATCCT
>CAZFGM010000561.1:0-5011 GCA_964518515.1 uncultured Alcaligenaceae bacterium
CTGGAAAGTTTTAGCAATTATAAGGTGAATCCGAAATAACCCGCCTCGTTTTCTGAGGCGATTCTTCATCGTGGCGAATCCCATTCGGTCGATTCCTTAAAAGGGAAAGAATGGAGGGAGTCCGCCATGAAAGGGTATTTCCACCTGTGGATCTTGGTTTTGATTCCGGCCATTGCCGGGCCTGTTCAAGGTGCCAAAAAAGCTCCGCGCCCGGACCCCACCGCTCGCGTGGGGGAGCTGATCAATGTCGTCCTGTCGGATGCCAGTGAAAAGAAGCGGGCCCTGGCGGCCGATGAGCTGCGCCACTACGACGGCCAGAAGTTTCCCGAAATCGTGTCCATTCTGGCGGAAGTATTGAAAACGGACAAGGCGACGGGAGTGCGGATCGAGGCCGCCCAGAGCCTCGGCAAAATTCGCCCGGTTTCTTCCACGGCCGCCCAGGCCCTCGACCAGGCATCCCACAAGGATCCGGCCTGGCGCGTGCGCATGCAGGCCTGGACTTCGTTGCGGTTATACCACCTGGCCGGCTATCGGCCTGCCAAGAAAGACGCCAAGGACAATGGCCGCCTCCTGCAAGAAAACAGCAAGGAACCGCCGTTAGGGAACCAGACGCCGATTATCATCTTCCCGGAACCGCATAAAACGTTTTCGGCTCCCCCGCCTGGGCCCAATCGACCCGCGACCGCTCCGCTGGCCCCGCCCCAAACCCGCACCAGCTTCTCCACGGCCATCCCCCCTTTGCAGCCGCGCGTCGTTCCGCCGCCGCTCGTGGAAGGGCCGGCCTTGACTCCACCCAAGTAAACACCAAGCCCGCAGGCGAGTCTGCGCGCCTGCGGGATGGCAACTTCTACCTGCGAAATCGATCCCGAAGCCGGGCAAAGTGCCCCTGTTTATCCGCCTCCGCTTCCTGGCCGAAGGTCAAAAACACTTTGAACGCCGAGTTTCCCGCCCGATCGAAAAACTGAAAGCTAAGGGTGTTGACGCCGTTCATGTGGCTGGGCTTTGCCACGGCGAAGACGGCCCCGACCTGGCGAGAGCGGATGTGCATGTCCAGGGATTTGGTCTGCACGTTGAAGAACTCGCCCCAGGTGCTGAAATTGCCGAACTGGCCGACCGCTTCCAGGGTGGCCGCTCCGTTCGAGATAATGACGTGCACGGTGCCCAGACTTTCAAAAGCCTGGAGCAATTCTTGCCAGCGCGCCACATCGAGCTCGACAGCCCGGTTGTCGGGGAAAGCCCGCAGGACCTCGACTTCCGGCACGTCCAGGTCGCGGGCCAGTTGCAAAGTCATCTTGGCCGGACTGGCGGCGACGGCCGCGCGAACCCGCGCGGCCAGGTCCGCATTGGTTTTTCCTAAATCCAGCATCGCGTCCCTCTCTGTGTGACAAACCTGCGATTCGGCCGGCTTGCTCACGCACTCCTACGCCTTGCCGTGAATCTTCCGAGTCTTTCCGGTTCGCTTGGCAGCATCGACGATCTTGCCATTCTTCATCACATAGGCGGGAGTTCCGGTAAGGCGGGCCAGCTCGACGGCCTTCTTCGCGGCACGGCGAAGGGCCTTGAGAGCGGCAGGCGCCCGTTTGTTTCCCTTCGCTGTCGGTTTTGCTTTCATGGTCTCCCCGCTTGCCTGGGCGTTGGCGAGGATTTCTTCCGGGTGCGACTTGACCGGCGGAAACTTGGCGGCATTCTTTTCGGTCACGGCCCGGGGGTGGGCCGAAAAGACTCCTGACCCACACCCGACTCTTTTTTCCCCCCCGTTTCATCTGTCAGTTGGTTTCGGGTGCCTTATCAGTAATGGCCAAGTGGGCCACCACCAGATTGATCTGCTCATAGGGAACTTTTTCCGCCAGGGCCAGGAAAATGGGTTTGAGCCGATCGGTGCCGACCTGGCGGGCGGCCTGGGCCACCCGCTGATACACGTCGTCGGGCACCCAGCGGGCGATGCTGGCTGGACGCTCACGGAGGATAAAATCGCGCAGGTAATTATGGACCGTCTGGGGCGATTTCTTGGTTTCGTTCATGACGTCTTGAATGGCAGCGCCGTCGCGAAAGAGGGCGAAGGCGCGATAGGGAAGCGAGCCGGGGCGGGCCACGTACTGCGGGGCCAGGGCCACGGTCCGCGACGGGGCGGCCGCATCGCGCGGCACCTTGTTCTTCTGGCAGTGCAGGGCGATCACGCCGAGAAAATTCTTACCCACGTCCGCCAGCTTGGTATCGCTGATGCCCGACAGGTAGCGCATCTTGTCCAGGCTGGAAGGACGCACGCGCGCCATTTCGCGCAGTACCCAGTCCTGGAAAATGGCGGTCGCCGCCACCTTGCGATCGGCGGCCAGGCGGGTGCGCTCCAGGGCCAGGGCCTCGAATAGGGCCGGGTCCACGCCGTCCCAGAAACCGATGTCGGCCTCGGCGGGTTCGCGGCGCTGGCCCGGCGCCTGCATCAGGGTAAGGGAGCGCTGGCCGCGCAGCACTTGCCACGACGCGTCGTTCAAGGTCAAGAGCGGGTTGTATTCCCCGTCTCCGGTCAGCACGTTCTGCTCGATGAGCTGCTGCACCCAATCGTGGACCTGGTCGCGAGTGAAAGCGCGGAGCAAGCCGTAGGTGCTGAGCTTATCGTGACCGAGGCGGTTGACGGCGTCGGACGGCCGGCCGCGCACGATGCGGACGATATGGCCGGCACGAAACGGCCGCTCCACACGGGCCACGCATGACAGGATTTTCTGGGCCACCACCTGGGCGTCGGCCACGGGCGCGGTGCGCGGCAGGGGGGTGTGCGGCCGCTTTTGCCAGGGAGCCACGCCCGGGCCCAGCGTTTCATAGACACCAATGTCGTCTTTCGGAGCGGGTTCGACCGGCACGTCGGCACCGACATTCCTCGCGCGAGGGGCCACGTCCAGGGGAATTCCTCGAGCTCGGCAAAAATCCGTCAGGTGGGTGAGAAATAATTCGCCCCAGTCACTCAATTTCTTGGCGCCGACGCCGTACAAGCCGCGCAGGCCCTCCAGCGTGGAGGGTCGGAAGCGGGCCATTTCCCGCAGGGTGCGGTCGCCGAAAATCTGGTAGGCGGGCAGATGATTGTCCCGCGCCAGATCGCGGCGCAGGTCGCGGAGATGGTCGAACAAATCGCGATCCACGCCTTCCCACGATACCGTATCGGCTCCCGAGGGCAGGGCCGCTTCCTCCCGCGTCCGCTGTGCCGGTTGCAACAAGCGCACCGCGCGCTGTTTTTTCATGACCGCCCACGACGCTTCGTTGAGGCGCAAAATCGGCCGGTCGCCGCCGTCCTGGACCAGCACCCCCTGGCTGAGCAGTTGGTACACCCAGTTGCGCACCTGGACCTGGGTGCAATCGCGCAACAGGCCGTAGGTGGTCAACTGATCGTGCTTGAAGGAACGGATTTTTTCGGTGTCGGCGCCGCGCAGCACATCCACGACATGGTTGACGCCGAAGCGTTCCTGCACGCGGGCCACGCAGGACAGGATTTTCTGGGCCACGACCACGGCGTCCGCAACCGGCTGGGAATCGCCCAGGCAGATGTCGCAGGCCTGGCAGGTCGGCAGATCGTAGCGCTGGCCGAAATATTCCACCAGGGCCTTGTGCCGGCAGATCGCGCCCTGGCAATAGCGCGACATGTCATTCAAATGATGCATGGCGCTTTCCAGGTACTGCGGATTGGCGTTGTTCTCCTCGACCGATTTCTCGATCAGGTATTTCCACGTCATGTAATCGGACCCGGAAAACAGGAGCACGCATTCCGCCTCGAGCCCGTCGCGGCCGGACCGCCCGGTTTCCTGCTGGTAGTGCTCGATGGATTTGGGCATGCCCGTGTGCATCACGAAGCGGAGATTGGACCGGTCGATACCCATGCCGAAGGCGACGGTGGCCACGATGACGTCGCAGCGCTCGGTGATGAAAGCATCCTGGGCCGACTTGCGCTCCTCGGAGGTCAGGCCGGCATGGTAGGGCAGGACGTTGTAGCCTTGCTGTTTCAGCCGGTCAGCCAGGGCGTCCACTTCCAGCCGGCGAATGCAATAAATGATGCCCGCTTCCTTCGGATGCCGGTCGAGGACTTGGCGAACCTGCTCCAGCTCATCCTTGCTCCTGGGCAGGATCCGATAGTTGAGATTGGGCCGGTCGAAATTGCCGACCAGCACTTCGGGGTTTTTCAGGCCGAGCTGGTCGCAAATATCGCGGCGCACCCGCTCGGTGGCGGTGGCCGTGTAGGCATGGACGCTGGCCTGGGGGAAGAATTCCTTGACCCGTTTGAGCTGGCGATATTCCGGGCGAAAATCGTGACCCCAATGGCTGATGCAGTGCGCCTCATCGATGGCGAACCGTTCCACGCCCACGCGCTGCAGGAACCCCTTAAAATCATCCAGGGCCATGCGCTCGGGCGAGACAAACAAGAGTCGCACATTGCCCTGGCGGACCTCCTGTTCATAGGCCAGGCGCTCGGCGGAGGACAGGGAGCTGTCGAGTTGAACCGCGGGCACGCCGCAACCTTGCAGGCCGTCCACTTGGTCCTTCATGAGGGAAATAAGGGGCGACACCACCACGGTGGTGCCGCCCAGCAGAACCGCCGGGGCTTGGTAGCACAGCGACTTGCCGCCGCCGGTGGGCAACACGACCAGCGAATCGCGGCCCTCCAGCACGGCGCGCATGGCCGGTTCCTGTAAGGGGCGAAAGGCGTGGTAGCCCCAGTGCTTGGCGATGACTTGTTTCAGATCGTCGAGCGTGAGTGCGGGCATGAAGTCTCCTGGAATCTACCAGGATAGCGATAATAAATTGCAAATTGAAAATTTAAAATTGAAAATTGCAAATAAAATTTTGGGTCCGGCCAAGGTCGTGTCTTTTTGACGACGCCATGACGCCTTTCGGATGACAACCAAAAAGCATGTCCGACTCAATCCGATTTCGTGATTAATCCTGCGTTCAGGCCGAAAAAATGGCAACGTCGTCGTTTGGGAGCCTGTTTTTTCAGGCAAACCTTGTTATGACTTTACGGATCAGATCC
>CAZFGM010000562.1:0-4997 GCA_964518515.1 uncultured Alcaligenaceae bacterium
CGCGGCTGCTGGGAGCCCCGCTTTGGCTGGGGCCTGGGGGTTTTTCGCCTTCGATAAGAACATTGCCAATTGCCAATTATCAATTGCAATTGAGAATTGGAATCCGTCTGGGAATTGGCAATTGATTGGTAATTGGCAATATGCATTTTATCGCGGCAGCGTTTCCAGCACCCGCTGTGCCCAGGCAGTGTCGGCGGTCATGCCGTACCAGGTGAGCTCCACGACGCGGTCGCCTTGCCGCACCAGGACGATATGGGCCGGCAGGGTCCGGCTGCTATTGGTGAGCTGCATTTCCTTCTCGAAATAAATGGCCTCATCCACGCCGGACAAGGTAATAGGGTGAGTCCGCGACTGGACCACCTTGAGCGGCAGGCCGCACGGGTTGTTGGAGAGCTCGTCGCGTTTGCGCTGTAAATCCAGAGCGAAACCGAAGTAACTGCGCGCGCCGGCCACGCTGTCGTAGCGGACCACGCTCAGGGCCACCTGGCAGCCGGGATTGTCCTTGCGCGACCAGATCAGCGAACGGCCTTCCTCCCAACCGCGGGCCACTTTTTCCGCCCGCGTTTTTTCATTGAGCAGGCCGGCCACCTGCACGAACATCTCCGGCGTCCACGGCTGCGCCAGCGCCGTCCACTCCGAGGACGGCAACAAGGTCTGCAAGACGCCCAGGGCGCCGGCCAGGTCCGGCCGGTTCGTCTGCAGGGCACGCAGGTACTGGTCCGGCTGCTGAAGCGCTTTCACCTGCCGCGGCAGCCGGGCGAAAACGGTCTTTTCGTCGAGCCGGCCCTGGTCGAGTAAATACGTCCAGAAGGCCAACCCCTGGCTACAAGCCCAGTGTTTCTGCCGCACCACCGATTGACTGACGGCGCGCAGGCCCGGATCGGGCGAAACGTCGGGAACATACAGGTAGCGCATAGCCAGCAGTGGGAACACCTCTTCCAGGCCCCACTGCCGGGCGAGCTGCCGGGTCAGCCACTGGGCCCGCCCCTCAATCACCGCCTGGAGGGAAAACCATTCGTCGGCGTCCTGGCAGGCCTCGCGCAGCCGGCCCAGGTTGTACTTGGCGTCCAGGGCGTAGCGGACCAGCTCATGCACGACGGCCAGCTTGACAAACTCCGCCGTGGCCGTCCCTCGAAGCGCGTCGTGCCACTTGGGCTTGGGGTCGGCGGAGTCGGAGATCCTCGCCGAACGCGGCAGCGGGACACCTCCCTGGCCAGGCCCAGAGCCGGGCGTCCCCGGATCGACGGGGGCAGCCGCCTTGAGGGCCTCGTGCCAGCGCGGCATGTGCACGTGATGATCCGTAAAAACCACCAGCGTGCCGGTCCCCTCCACGTGCCGGGCGACAACGGCTTGCCGGCAGACGTCGAGAGCATCTTGCATGGCCCGGTAAAAATCCTGCTTGTGCAGGTGCGGGAACCGCAGTCGGACGTGGGCCTCGATGTCGCCGCTTTCGGGATCGGTGTTTCGCCCTGCCATCTCCACCTGGGGCAGGCGCGGCAGGGCATGACCCAGTGCCTTTTCCACTTCGGGCCGGACTTTGATCATCCAGATTTCCAGGCTACCCACGTCGATTTTTTCATGCGTCTTTCCGGACACGGCCAGAGCCGCAAGGACAACAGGTGCCAGAAGGAATTTGCCTGGGATCGTCATGTTTCCTTACCTCCCGCGTTTACCGGGTCACCGAGTCCATGAGGGGCGGGATTGAAGCAAAACTCGGTCCGTAAAAAAAGGCCGTTTTTCTCCCCTGCCCTGGCTGCGTAAAAATAGCTCGCTCGGCGGTTTCGCGGGCAGGATAATAAACCGTGGTGGGTTGACCGGCGTATTAAAGAAGATGGCGAATTCAGGGAAAGGAGAAATTCCATGCACCGGCGCCTTTTGATCCTCGTCGCTTTCGCGGCGGTGGCGGTCCCGGCCAACGCTTCCGTTTTTCCCCTTCAGGTCGCCCGCCTGGACTATTCTCCCTGCGCGGTTATTCCCCCGCCCAGCTGGAAACCGTACCGGGGCGTGCTCCTGCAAACCCGCCTGGAAAAGAACCAGGCCATTTTTCTGGAAACGATTAGCGAAACTTTCCAGGCCATGACCGTGATGCAAATGGAGGTCAAACAGACACAACAACAGACTTTCTATCTGCAAATCACTCCCCTTCACCAGGACCCGAAGGGTAACTGGATTGTCGAACAGCGCATTCTCGGGATAAAGATGGAAATCGACATCGGGGGCAACAAGATTTCCTATTGTTCCTATGACCCTGCCCCGCCGGTTTCCCCCATGTCGGATTTCTTCAAGGCGCTGATTGGCGCTGAGTTTCGCTTGCATCTCGGTCCCGACCTGACGGTGCGAAAGGTGGTAGGGGCGGACCGGTTGCGGAATAAATTGGCGGCGATCAATCCGCAAATGGAAGCGTTGCTGAAAACGGTCCTCGGCGACGACGCCGTCAAACAAATGGGGGATCCATTTTTCGGGCAACTCCCCAATCGCACCGTCAGTAAGGGAGAGTCGTGGACCAAGATTTCCGAGCTCGACATGGGGCCCATCGGCCGGTACAAGACGACCAACCGTTACACCTATGAAGGCCCGGAAAAGACGCTGGAGCGGATCGGCGTCGTCACCACCATGGAGTTCCTGCCGCCGCAGAACATGGGCGCGGGCCTTCCTTTCGTCATCCGTCAGGGGAACCTGAAATCCCTGCCTTCCAAAGGCACGCTCTGGTTCGACTGCCGGCTCGGGCGTATGGTAAGGTCCGAGACCAGCTTGGAACTGGCGGGCTCGTTGACGATCGACATCGGCGGCATGGAAACGGTCGTGACGCTGAAGCAAACGCAACGGACCATTTTCAAAACGTACGACCGTAATCCGCTGGCCAAGTGATTCTCGGCGAGCCGAGCAGCGTAAGCTGCCGGGTGAAGTGCCGGCGATTGCACCCTTACCCGGCAGCTTACGCTGCTCGGCTCGCCCCAATCCCGGAATCAACAGGGAGAACTCCATGCACAGGAACATTCCTGTCCTCGCTCTGTTCGGGACCATCGGTGGGTTTGCCTTGCCGGTCCTGGCCAGTCGCAGTCCCGACTTGCCTGAGTCACCGCCCAGATCCGTTCCTCAAATCAGCGCTTCCGATTTACCCATAAAGTTGGCCTGCCGCGGCTTTTTCCGCCGCCGGTTTTATCCCTGCGAGCCGGTTCCGCCGACTTCCTGGGTCAAGCCTTGCGCCGACGGCGTGCTGCTCCAGGTTCGGCTGGAAAAGGATAAACCTGTCTTTTTGGAAACCACTACCGATACGACCCAGAAAATGGTGGTCATGCAGATGGAGATCCTACAGAGCCAACGCCAGACCTTCATCAACCAGCTCACCCTGGTGGAGGAAGACGCTGAGGGCAACTGGGTTGTGGATATAATAATCCTCGACGCCAAGGTTTCCCCGGATATTGCTTCCTCTTCCGAAACCAACCCTCTGGAGAAACTCTTCAAGTCATGGATCGGCACGAAACTTCGGTATTATCTCGGTCCCGACCGGACCATTCGCAAGATCGAAGGCGGGGAAAAACTTCTGGAACTGGCACAAACTCATCCGCAAATGGTCGCCATGGCGAAAAACCTTGGTGAATCCCTCAAATCGTTTTTCGATCCTTTTTTCAGCCCTCTGCCCAATCGCGTGGTCTATCCCAAAGAAAAATGGAGGCGGACCAACGTGCAGGATCTGGATTCCGTCGGCCGCTATGTCACCGTCCACCGTTACACCTACGAGGGGCTGGAAAAAAACCTCGACCGCATCCGGGTGGAAAGTTCGATGACCTATTGCCCACCGCGCTTCCACCAAGCTGAGCTTGGCTTCAAGATTGTGAAAGGGGATTTGGAAAGCAAGGAATACGGCGGCGCCATCCGCTTCGACCGCCGCCTGGGCCGGATCGTAAGATCCGACGTTCACCTTCGCCTGGCCGGTTCCATGACGATCGACATCGGCGGAATGGAATTCTCCGTTGAACTGGACCAAACACAGCGCTCGATCCTGAAAACCTATGACCGCAATCCGCTGAGGAAACCGGAATGAAACCAACGCGGCGTTTCCGGGAGCTTTTGCAAAAACCCGGCGTTATTCGCAGCCTTGGAGCCCACGACGTTTTCACCGCCCGGCTGATCGAGCAAGCCGGCCTTGAAACCGTGTTCCTCGGCGGCTTCGGCACGTCCGCGAGCATGTTGGGCCTGCCGGACGTTGGTTTCCTCACCTTGACGGAAATGGCCGACGCCGTGCGCCGCATGGCCGGGCGCGTGAGCATTCCCGTGGTCGCCGACGGGGATACCGGCCACGGCGATTTGCACAATGTCGTTCGCACGGTACGTGAATTCGAGCAAGCCGGGGCCGCCGGCATTCTCCTGGAGGATCAGGTCACGCCCAAGCGCTGCGGCCATTTCACCGGCAAGCAGGTGATTCCGGTGGACGAGATGATCTTGAAACTGCGGGTCGCCTTGCAGGCGCGGCGCGATGCGGATTTCGTCATCGTGGCCCGCACCGACGCGCGGGCGATGGACGGGCTCGACGCCGCCATTGCCCGTGTCAATCGCTACGGAGTCGCCGGCGCCGACGTCTGCTTCATCGAGGCGCCGACCAGCCGCCAGGAACTGGAACGCATTCCCCGCGAGGTGAAATACCCGCTCCTGGCCAACATGCTGACCGGCGGGGCCACGCCGATCCTGTCCGTCGAGGAGCTGGCCCGCATGGATTACAAGATCGTCGTCTGTCCCATCGAAAGCCTGCTGGTGGCGGGCAAGGCGATCGAGCGTCTGATCCAACGCTTCCTTTCCACCGGCCGCGCCGATGCTCCCGCCGACGAGATGTTGACCTTCGCCCAGGTCAAGGACGTGCTGGGCTTGCCGGAGGTGTTGGCCTTGCGCGACAAGCTGGACCGCGGGGAATAAAAGCGGCCAGTTACCTGTAGCGACTCTCTCGCGGGGCTTTGCAACGAATTAGTAGGTCGGGCTTTCCAGCCCGACCTGAACCGCCC
>CAZFGM010000563.1:0-3629 GCA_964518515.1 uncultured Alcaligenaceae bacterium
GGAATCTTTACAGGGAGCATCAGAGAATGAATTGCACATTACAATGCTTATTACCATGGCAAGATTGTTCATATGCCCCTCCCGAATTTACCTTTGGGGTTGTAGAATGCTGTTGGTGACTATTGCTAATGCCCTCTCCTAATGAGTTACGATAACCGTAATGGTTGCCGGAAATCCAAATGCACCCATTTGAAATTGACCGAAGGGCGGGCACAGGCCCCCCGTAGTCGCAGGCTTCAGCCTGCGGAAAATCCGCACCCTGAAGGATGCGGCTACCGTTTGCGGAAAATCCGCACCCTGAAGGGTGCGGCTACCGTTTGCGGAAAATCTCTTACTTCTTGGCCCCGGGGATTTCCCATGGCACAACGACGGCCGGGTGGGTGTAGACCATGCCGGCAATCGTGGCCGAGCAAGTCAGCGACAGGTTCCCGGTCGCCGCAGGCGCCTTCACATCGGCTTTCATGTCGAACTGAAAATCGCTCTGGTCGGCGGGAATGACCTTGGGCAGGATCGCCTGCGCGCCTTTGGGCAGGCCGTCCAGCTTGAACGTAACGGCTTCGCGGAAAATCGCTTGCCGCACCAGACGTCCCTTCACGGTGACTGTTTCGCCAGGTTTAAAAATCACTTTGGCGCCCGTCAGTTCCACGGTAAAAGGCTTCTTGACCGTAACCGCAATGGCCGGCCCAACGATCAGCACGTCCTTGTTGTTGATCTTGACCTTTGCCTGAGGAACCAGGTCCAGGTTCCGTCCTTCGCTAGCGTTGGCCGGCGCCAGCACAGTTAAAGTTGTCTTGGTGATTCCCGCGGGAGCCGTCGCGGGTTTGACGGTAATAGCCCCCGGAGGGGGTTTGGCTTTCGGGGGGGCGCCCAGGGTGCTGATTTCCACCGCGACGGGCGTGGTTTTCATCGCCCAGGTTACGGTGACCGGAATGCTTGTTGGATAACCGTGAATGAGCTCGACGGCGGCCGGACTGTGCAGAGCGAATGGGTCGGGGCCGGTCAACCCCACGGCCAGGTGGGTCAGGCGCAGCGTCGAGGCGGCGATGTTGCCGTCCTTGCTCAACACCAGGCGATGTTCGGCGCGCGCGTGGGGCGGATTTTTTTCGGGGCCCAGGCCTTTGCCTTCCACCTGCCAATAAACCGGTCCGCTTTGGGGCTCCGCCGGAGAACGGAGGGTCAGAACGCCCACAGTTGAACCGGGCGGAACAAAGCCGCCGTGAACTTCATAACCCTTGGCCAAGCCTGAAACGTGCAGTTGCACCGGCCCGGTGTAGCCCCGGCGCGTGACCGGCACGGTCAGGGCGGCCACCCCGCCGCGCGGAATGTTGATTTCGCCGGCGGTTTGCTGCAAGGTGAAATCCCCGCTCGCCGGCTCGACCGTCAAGCGGTAGCCGAAGTTGACGCCGCCGCGTTCCAGGCCGTCGCGCAGCTCGATGTGCAGGGTATTCAGGCCGGCGGGGACGGTGAATTCCAGCGACGGATCGGCCGCTTTGGTGGCCTGCTGGCCGGGCTGCGGCGGCACATCCACGTCATCCACCAGAGCCAACTGGGCGCCTGCAGGGTTGGTTAAACGCAGCACGCCGTCCAGGTAGGAGCCCAGGCTTTCCGCTTCGACTGTGAAGCGCCAGCGCTGACCTGGTTGCACGGGCATTTGGAAACGGTGGCGTTCCCCGCGGATGGCAAACCGACCGTTGATGGTCAGCGGCGGCGCGAGGATTTGCAGGTCTTTGCCCGGCTGGGCCGTGATTTCCGGATACTCGCCCATTGCCACGAGAGGAGTCGTCATGCCGGGTTTTACCGGCCGGGGCCCGGTGATGGCGGCCGGATCGACAAGGCGCATGCGGGTGTTGAACCAGTCCTTTGGGGCCGGACCAAGCAGTTGCGCCGCCTGGAAGGTTTGTCCACTTTCAAACGTTCCGCCAAAGAATTGAAAGCGGCCTTTTTCCCCCTGGCGGGCGCCGAGCGGGAAAACTTCGTCGGCGAAATCATAATCGGCGATCTTGAGGCGGTAGTACGGCGGATTGCCGCCGCGATAGCGGCTATCGGAAAACTCCACGACATAGTCGCCGTCGGCCGGGGCGGTGAACCACAGCCGGCAGTCGCCGCGCACCTTGCCGGCCGCATCGCCGGCCACGAACCGCGCCTGGCCGTCGGTCACGCGAACCTGCGGCACCACCCCCGACCCCAGCCGCGCCGCCTCCGTCTCGACCACCACGCGCTGGCCCTTTGTGACCGCAAACCGGTAATGATCCACGTCGCCGCCGGCGCACTGCCCTGTGATGATGACCGGAAACGGCACCTTCTGGGCCTTGGCCGGGGTGTTGTTGTCCTCGGTTTCCACCAGGTTCGGAAAGGCATCGACGCCGAACATCACCAGGTTGGAAATTCCCTCGTCGGTGAGCAGACGCACGGGGTAGATGCCCAGGGGAACCGCGGCATCCAAGGTAATCTGAATACGCACCTGGGCCGGGTTGGGCTTGGCGTCGGGTAGGACTTTTTGCTGAATGGGAAACGGCGCAGCCAACCGGGGCTGGCCGGTGAGGTTGGTCCCCGTGACGACAATTTCAACCGCCTTGCCGCGCTCGGCGCCGCGCGGCGTGAGGTTGGTTACCGCCGGCGGGGCGGCCCAACAAGGGCTGGCCAGGAATAGGAAGGCCCCTAAAAGAATTATCCTTGATGGATGCATTGCCTTTACCCGGCAAGCCTTTTAACCTGGATGTTAAAGAGAGTTTTCTTCGCCCATGGAAAGCATGTTCTTGGTTGGCATGGCCTGTATCTCGAATTCTTGAGATTGCGGAGTATTCTCGAAAACGATCTTGCAAAGTTGTTTGGTGTGAGGATTGGTAAATTCAAGCTCATCCCCATAAAGGGAGACTTCGCGGTTCGACCACGCGCCGCAGCGAACGGCTAGGCGAGCGCAAATCGCTCGGAGCTTCGCCTTGGCGGCTCGCAAGGGAACTTCACACAAAAGCATGTCCTGCCTTTGCACGCGGACGACTTGCTCATTGACCAGAGTGCACTTCAGACTTCCCTTCTCGCCAACCAAACTCAACATTTGCTCAAGAAAGGCGTCTATCCGCAGGGTGTCCATCCCACGGTCAAGGCGACGAAGCGTCCCCTGGAGAGTTTCTTTTTGCACAGCCGTGACAGCCATCATACCTATGGTTCCTTCAATATGTTGACCTGTTTGGAAATTTGGGGCCAAAATTTAACGAGTTCCTCAAGCCCAAAGCTCGGGCCAAACCAGATTTCGGAACCCCAGTGGCAGGCCTTGCCTTCCTCGTCTTGTCCAACGGTGCCAACAAGCTGGTTTGCCTGCTCCTCGGACAACTCAAGTACCAGAAGAGCAGGTCCGCCTTCCTCCGGAAATAGGCGGGCTTTCCTGCGTGCGCAGTCCTCGGGAAGTCCAAGGTCAAATGGGCCATCGGAGGGAGCCGTCGAAAACTCGCCTGCGGGTTCACCATGGGGCTCGCGAAAATTTGCGTCTGGACCTTTATCTCTTATTGCCTCGGCCCGAGCGCGTGTGGTTCCGTGGTGAAGAAGCACGACCGATCGCCCCCCTGAAGGATTAATGGATAATACCGCGAGTCATTAGCTTTTTCCAGGAGAATTCGGCGCTTCCCTTCGCC
>CAZFGM010000563.1:3729-4995 GCA_964518515.1 uncultured Alcaligenaceae bacterium
CCCTCGCCTTGGTGGAAGTGTCCACGGCAAAAATGGCGATCGTTGTCGCCGCCATCACTTTTTCCGCGGAAAAATTCGGGCCTTTTCCTACATCGCATCGCCCTGTGCCGCGCAGTCAAAGCGGGTAAGTCTCAAAAGATAAAGCGATCCTAGTTCCTGCGGCGCGGAGGAGAATAGGCGAATTAGCGAGATTTCGCTAGATGCATGAGTTAGCTGATCCGAGATAAAAGGTGGGGGCAAATTCACGCACACGCCATTTGACCGCCCCGCCTCCGCGGGTCATAACCAAATAAACCCACGGTTGGTCACGGAAACTGGGTTGGTAACATCGGCAGCAGGGAACAAAACACATGCGGTACAGTGTGGTGTTGGTGGCGCTTTTGGCGGCGGCCCGGCCGGCGGGCGCCTCGTCATGGGCCGATGGGCTATTCGATGAATTGGCGCGCGACTTCGGCTCGGTGCCGCGCGGCCCGGTCCTATCCCACCCATTTCGCCTGGTCAATACCACCAACCAGGTCGTGCACCTCGGCAGCGTCCGCGTGTCGTGCGGTTGTGTCAGCGCCCGCGCCCTGCAAAACGTTCTGCAGCCGGGTCAGGAAACCGCCATCCTGGTGCAAATGGACACCCGCCGTTTTGGCGGCACCAAGAGCGTCACGGTTTACGTGCCCTTCCTGCAGCCGCGTTTCGAGGAGGTCCGCCTCTGGGTCCAGGCCAACAGCCGCGACGACGTGCTGGTCCTGCCCGAATCCCTGGCCTTCGGCCGGATCAAACGCGGCTCAACCCCTACCACCAGCGTGACCGTCTCCTTCCTGGGGCACGGCCCATCCGCGGTCACCGAAGTCAGCTGTGAAAGCAATTACATCCAACCCACTTGCAAGCTGACCCGCCATGACAGCGGCGAGATCAGCTATCAGCTGTCCGCCTGCCTACGCGGCGACGCGCCGGTCGGCAAATGGTTCACCGACGTCTGGCTCAAGACCAACGACCCGGCGGTCCCGCGCGTCCGCATCCCTCTGACCGTCGAGATTGAATCGGCCCTGTCCGTCAGCCCCACCACGATCGCGTTGGGCCAGGTCAAGGCCGGCACGGAAACTGACCGCAAGGTCGTCCTCCGCGGCGTCCGCCCGTTCCGCATCACCGGCATTACCGGCACGGACGGCGAAATCAGCGTCCGCGACAACTCCCCGGAAAGCCAGAAAGTCCACGTCCTGACCGTGACCCTGCGTCCCAACCATGCCGGCGAGCTGCACCGCACCATCCGCATCC
>CAZFGM010000564.1:0-4931 GCA_964518515.1 uncultured Alcaligenaceae bacterium
GTTCAGCGCATGGGTGGCAGGTAAAGTTGCCCCAAGCACGATTGAAATCCCCATTATGGAGGCACAGGACAACAGGAAAGAGGGGAAGGAGTGATCACGGGGTGTGCGTGCTGGCGGGGCCGTCGATCAGGTGGACCTTGAAGAGTGGCCTTAAAATCAACTCCGGCTCCAACCATTGTTTCCATTATAATCGAGCCGGCAGTCATCCGCCATGTCAGCAGAGGCAGGAAAAGGGGAAAAAGATTTTTCCCAGTGAGCGAGAGAATTGGCCGGCAACTCGGGAAAATCGACGCAAGAGCAGTATACACAAAGGGTTTTGGAGCAGAAAGTTGGCGGCCACTTGGCCGGCAACTTTTCGAGGCTTCGGGACAGGCGGCGCGGAATTCATGAATAAATCTGCCTGGTTCAGGGATATTGTATGATAGAAAACCGGTTGAGGGGAACGGGCACGATGGCGACCAACGCATTGAACAGGGTAATCCAGCATTTGCGGCGGACCGCGGTCGGGCGCGATAGTGCCGGTCCGGCGGACGCCGAGCTGTTGGATTGTTACCTGGCGCGACGGGATGAGGGGGCTTTCGAGGCGCTGGTGCGCCGGCACGGGCCGATGGTACTCGGCGTGTGCCGCCGCATCCTCCGCAACGAGGCCGACGCGGAGGACGCTTTCCAGGCAACGTTCCTGATCCTGGTCCGCAAGGCGGGCAACATCCGGCCGCGCGGGATGGTGAGCAATTGGTTGTATGGCGTGGCCCACAACACGGCCCTAAAGGCAAAGGCCATGATCCACAAACGGCGCACGAAGGAAAGAGAAGCCGGCAAGGTGACGAAACCGGAAGCGGCCAAGGAAGTTTGGTCCCAGGTGCAGACCTTGGTGGACGAAGAACTGGGTCGGCTGCCCGACAAGTACCGCGTTCCCATCGTCCTATGCGACCTGGAAGGCAAGACGATCAAGGAAGCGGCCCGGCACCTCGATTGGCCCCAGGGGACGGTGGCCACCCGGCTTTCGCGGGGCCGCGCGCTGCTGGCCAAGCGGTTGTGCAAACACGGCCCGACGCTTTCGGTCGGGCCGTTGGCGGCCGTACTGTCCCAGGCGGCGGCGTCGGCGCGTGTGCCGCCGCCGCTGGTAGCTTCCACGGTCAAGGCCGCAAGCTTGTATGCGGCGGGCAAAGCGGTGACGACAGGCGTGGTTTCGGCCACGGTCGCCGCCCTAACCGAAGGAGTGTTGACATCCATGTTGCTGACCAAGCTCAAAATCGCGATGGCGGCGCTGCTGGTCATTGCTCTCATCGGCGGTGGCGTGGCTGGTGTTAGCATGCTGACTCCGAAGGCCGTGGCGACAAATCAGGTGGAAACGAAGACCGATGAGCCGGAAAAGCCAACATCCCCGTCCCGGTCCCTCAAAGGAGAGTATAAGTTCTTGAGTTTGAGTTTGGGTCGGGATGGAAAGACATTGGCAACCGTCACAATGGATGCGGGCGCCGAACCCGGAGATATCCTGGCGAAGACTGCGGTCAGGCTGTGGGATGTCCAATCGGGTAGCGTCAAGCGAACCCTGGCGGAGGATCAAATCAAGGACCGCGGTTATAGTACGTACGCCGGAGTCGGCTTGTCGGCGGACGGCAAGATGGTGGCGGCGCCGGCTTGCGGCAAATTGGATGGAGAGAACGGGTTCAATTGGCTCGTGTTGTGGGACGTTGAAACGGGTAAGATCAGACATAAACTCAAGCACGGCTTGGAGGTCCGGGCCCTTGCCTTCTCGCCGGACGGCAAGACGGTGGCGACCGGAACGGGGGGTAATACCGATCGCGACTTTGAAACGGTCAAGCTGTGGAACGTGCAGACGGGTCAGTTGCGGCGAACTCTGGAGACGACGAATAAGGGAGCGGTCAAAGTGGTCTTCGCCCCCGACAGCAAGCTGCTGGCAGCCGTCCTCCACCAAGCCGGGGTCGCTGGCGGAGCCCCCGCTGAAGTAATCCTTTGGGACCCCGCCGAGGGGAAGTCGTTGCAGACGTTACCGGACTCGGATGGTATCGAGGCCATTGCCTTCTCGCCTGATGGAAAAACGCTGTTGGGAGCAGCCCGAACCAAACTACGGGTGTGGGATGTGAGCACAGGTAAGACAATCCAAGGGTCGGAGCTGAAAACGGGCTTTTCAGATGAGGGGTGGTCTGCAATTGCCTTCTCACCGGACGGCAAAACTCTTGCCATCTCCCCAGGCATGTCCGTGGGGAAGCAAGATGACAAGCATGTCATTGCCTTGTACGACGTGAAGACGGCGAAGCGGACGAAAACGCTGGAAGGACACAAAGGCTTCATCCATGTGCTTTGCTTCTCGCCGGACAGCAACACGCTGGCGAGCGGCGGATATGAAGACCAGACAATCTACCTATGGGACTTTGATCGAGGAACGAAACCCAAGAAGTTTTTGGAAGACCGCGGCCGCCGCTACTTCGTCTTGCAACGGCAAAGAGTTGAAGGAAAACGGCAAGATGGCCAGAAAAAACCGGAAGGAGCTAGCCTTCTAGAGGGAACATGGGTCTTCTCCCAAGCGTTCTTGTATGGCAAGAAACTGCCCAACGATGAAGCGCGCATGCTGACCGGGGCCCGATGGACTTTCCGGGGCCAGGAGATTCAGCAAGACTTTGGCGATGGGAAGAAATCGACAGGACAGTTCCGAGTCAATCTGAGCCCGAATCCCGCATGGCTCGATTTCGAAACTCCAAGCAGGAAGATGATCTTTCAGGTAAAGGGCAAAACACTGGAAGTCGCCGTGACTCTCCCAGATCCCAACCCACGGTCACAGTACCCCGACCCACCTTGGCGGGCCGTGCTCAAATCCCTGGGCGTTGTCCACGATACTGTTCCGCAAAAGCGACCGGCCGAACTGAAAAGCTCGCCCGACACGGATGTCGTGTTGCTGGTTTTCGAGAGGGAAACGGCGCCGGCGGCACCCGCCGCCCCCAAGCAGCAGGCGGCGACCCAGCGCGGTCAAGCAGAGAAGCCGGCGCCAGCGAAGGAAAAAACCAAAGTGCGGACCTCGTCCACGAACGGCAGCAAGCTCATGAAGTTGACCGAAATTCGGCCCGAGATGCGGCTCTCCTTGTCGATGAGTGAAGACGGCCGGGTGATCCAAGCCATCCGGGTGCGCAAGGACTTCGCCCCTTGGCTGTCACCCAGTCACCTTGTCACTCTGTCCGCGTCTTCGCCACATTTCCTCGGCGGCGGCCAGCTGTTCCTGATAATAGCGGCGTAGCTCATCGGGCTTGGGGGCATGTCCCTTATGCACCGCAGCGTAGTAGAAGCAAAAGGCCTTGCCCAGAGCGAAGGTGGCGGCGCCGGCCAGGGCGGCGCCGGCCATCGAGCCCCGCAGCGTTCCGGGCGTGGAACGCAATCGCCTGCGACCTTCCTGTACCTGTGCCAGCCCGAGCCGACCGTGTATCGTCGGTCGCTTCAACGCGACGGACTTAAGAGCCATTGCCGAATGGGCTAACCTCGCCGGCTTGGTTGTTCACGGCAGCCAAAATGTCCTTGCCCTGCTCCACGACGGAAGCGGCTATTCCCGGCCAGCTACTTCCGCCCTTCGAGGCGCTTGCAGGCGGCGGCCGCCTCGCGCGTCAGTTGGGCGTCCGGGGCGCCTTTTGCAAGTTCGAGGAGAAGGGTGCGGGCCTCCGGCGTCGCGATCCACTCCAGTACCTCCGCTGCCCGCAGGGCGCGGAGCGCGCCTGGAGGCGTGATCGCCTTCTCCATGTCGCGGAGTATGCCCTCGGCCCGACGACGGGCCTCGAGCGCGGAGGGTTTCGCCAGGGCCTGGCGGAGCGCGGCCGCCGATGCCGGCCAGAGCTCCTTCAGGGCCGCGGTCGCCCGTGCACGGGTGGCGAAGTCCTCCTTTTCGAGGTCCGCGATGAGGGCCTTCACGCGGGCAGGGTGCGGCTGAACGGCGGGGGTGACCCGGGCCGCAAACCTCTCGACCGCCTGGCCAGGCTCCGCGAGGAATCGGCCTTGCGCCTGGAACCCCGCCTTCGCGTCCGAATCGGCGAGGGCCTCCCACGCATCGGCAAGTGTTCCCTTGGCCGCGCCCCGTGGCGGCTGGACGTCCCACCCCAGGACGACGGTGTCGAGCCCGCCCGTGAACAGCCGGCCGTCCGGGCCAAACGCCAGGGCAGTGACCCGGTCCCGGTGTCCGCGGAACTCGGCACGGACCTTCCACGTCGCCGCCTCCCAGAGCCGGACGATCCCGTCCGCCGACGCGGTCGCCAGGGTACGTCCGTCGGGTGCGAACGCCGCATTCGCCGCCCCGGTCGGCAGGCCGGAATAGAGGGTCCGGAGAGCCCGGCCCGTCGCCGCGTCCCAGACGTATACGTGGTCCATCCGGCTGGGCCCGAACGGGTTCTCCGCCCAATCGACGAGGAGCCGACCATCCGGGGAGAACGCCCGACCGTCCGGCGTCCTCATGTCATAGTTACCGAAGCTCTCCGCCCAATCGCGGCCGATCGCCAGCGTCTTGCCGTCGGGCGAGAGCGCGGCCCGCCGGGTGGTGTAGAAGGGCACGTAAAAGCCCAGCCGCCCGATCGTCCCAAAGCCCACTTCGTCTGGGACGGGTACCACATGCATGGGCTCGTTGAGTTTGTGCGCGGCCTTACCTGTCGTCACGTCCCAGAGGCGGACGGGCACGCCAAAATCCTCTGCCGGTGCGGCGCGGGGACGTTTCGCATCCGACTTCGGCGCGACCGGGAACGAACTCCGCTGCTTCCCGGAGTCGACATCCCAGAGCCGAACGGTCGCCACCTGCTCGTCGAGTCGAGCGGCGGCGGGCCCGCCGCCGAGCGTCAGGAGCGTCTTGCCATCCGGCAGGAACGCCACCACGGTTTCCCCGTAGAGTGCGACCCGGTCGATGAACCGGTCCGCCACGACGTCGTAGAGCCGAATCCGGC
>CAZFGM010000565.1:0-4915 GCA_964518515.1 uncultured Alcaligenaceae bacterium
CTAAGGAATAGAAATCGTATTGATCCCCAGCGTATCGCGGCTCGGAAAGACTCGGAAGATGGCGGTGAAATTAAACGTATCGGTGAAGTAGCGAACCAGGGCTTGCATCGGCGTTTCTTGCAAGATCAGGACGTCGCCTGGTTGCACGAGAATCCGTTCCCGCGGGTCCACCAGAGCCTTGTGCAAATCGATAACGATCGGGATGGTGCCTCCATGCGGTAAGCGGCGGATGACGGTCAGCAAACGGGGGCTGGGATTGCCGACGCCGGGTTGGATCAACACCCCCGAGAGGTTGCTGCCGCCAAAAGCGCCGTTGACCAGCGGGCCACGGACGCGAGCCACGGCTTGGACCACGTCCAGGTCGTAGTCGCGCGGCAACACATGCTCGGCCGGCGGCAGTAATCCCGCCGTAAAGAAGGTATCCACCGGGCCGGCATCGACAAAAACGATATCACCGGTATGCAAAACGATATCGTCGGGCCCAAAGGGCAGCGGCTCCCCCGGACGGAAGCGGAGAGGAATGTGCACGACCTGTCCTTCCCCAGGGAACACCTTCGGTTCCGGCAAAATTTCGCAATCCGCCGCTTGTCCGGCCCTGGGGAGCGCATTCGGTTCCGGCAAAGTTTCGGGCTCCGCTCCGCGGGCCTTTCCATTCCAGACCGGTTCCCGCGCCGGGAACTGCTTCGGTTGTTGCAGAAGGGGAGGATCGGCATCACGGGGCTGGCCGTTCCAGATCGGCCCAACGTACGGGTAGTTCGACCGGAAACCGCTCTTGTCCACTGGCGGCCCCAGCGGCTTCTGTTCCGGCACCAATTGGGGATCCGCCGCTGGGGGTTGACCGCTCCAGTTCGGCCCGATGTACGGATAGTTCGGTGGAGGCCGGATACCAACCTTGTCCACCGCTGGCCGCAGCGGCTGCTGGTCCGGCACCCTTTGGGGATCCCCCGCTCGGGGTTGACCGCTCCAGTTCGGGCCATAGAGATTGCCCGGTAAATACCGAAAGCCGATCTTGTCCACGGCCGATCGTACCGGCTTCTGTTCCAGGAGGGGATCCGCAGCTCGGTGGTGAACGTTTCCGATCCCCCCGCCGTACGGATAACCTGGGAATCGCTGGTAACCGACCTTCTCCAGCGCCGGCCGTAGCGTGGCCGCTTTCTTGACCGGCGGCGATTGGCCGGGCGCAACTTTCCGATTGCCCTCGCGATAAATGGTGATGCAGCGGGCGGCATTGGTGCCCGGGAATCCCCCCGTGAGGGCCAGGGCATGCAGCACGTCGTTCTCATAGGCCGGCAAGGTGATCTCGTACCCCTGGCCCGTAATGCCTTTCCCGAACAACTCCGCGCCGCTGCCGAATAGCCCCACCCGGGTGACCGGCAGGATGTCGGCGAATCTGCCGGCAAGGTCCCGGCGAAACACCAGCACCTGATAGAGACGCTTGTGCTGCAAGGTCACAAAGGTCCGTTCCTTGCCCGGCTGGAGGATCTTCGCCTCCACATAGGCCTTGCGGATGGCCTGCTCGGCCTCGTCCAGGGTCTTCCTCCCAACCGGCAATGGTTTGAGGTGCGGCAGCGAAATCGTGTTATCTTGCCGGACGTGGATGGGGTAGCCCAGGGAGGAAGCCATTTCTTCCCTCTCCGGTGCCCGGCGGGTTTTCTCGGGGGCGCGCACCAGGGGCAGGGGAGTTTTTTCATCGCCCAAAATCCCTTCGATATACACGCCCAACACATCTCCCGGCCCAAGACGATAGGCGTCCCCAGTAGGCTGGCGGAGCAGATTCATGGGAATCATCTGTTCTCCTTCGCGGGATTCGCCGAGCAATTCCACCGGCACCTCACTGGCCGGCACGCCGCGGGCCACGGGATTGGTCAGGGCGGCGCAGCCGGTGAAACCGCCGCACAACAGCAAGGCCGATATCTTCCATACCCATGACGGGACATCTGAACTGACAGTTTTGCCTGGCGGTTTCACGGGTATTCCTCTAATTAAGAACCTTCGCTATTTCCGGAACCCTGCCCGGAAAAAGTGGCCCTGCCATGCAATTTTTGGAGTGCGGGGTACATCGCCGCTTTGGACCGAGGCGAACATTTCTTGGCCCTGTCGATCCAAAGCGGCAACGCACGCCGCACTCCACAGGGCACCTTACGCTCTTAGCGACAACTTTGTCGCCAAATCCGCACGAAGGGTCACGACAATATTTGGGATCTTTGGAGGAAGAGATATGCCAGGGAATCAAACTCCTGTCCAGATCAGTTTCATCCAGAAACAAAAAAATGGATAACCAAGTCAAGGTGGCTGGACCCGGCGCTGAAAGAGCCGTCGGGTTACCGAGACGAACGGCAAGGGGGGAAGTCAAGTGGCTCAATTAAAGGGTTAAGGTGGAGTGAAGAGTCGAGGATTCAATTACCCAAGTAGAACAGGAATCTCCCCTGCCTCCGGTAATATTCAAAAATTATCTTCGCCGGAGCATGTACCACGCGACGAGTGCGCCGATGCCGCCGCCGATGATGGCACCCACGCCGGCGCGGATCGCGACGTCGGCTTCGGCGAGCGCGATGCGCGACAATACATTCCACACGAACCAGGCGAGCCCCCAAAGCAGTAGCCCCCACAGGGCACCGCCGAGAATGCCGACCGAAATCACTACGGCCTGGAGTGAGCGAAAGTGAAGGCTGCCGTCCTCGTATCGGCCTGGATTTCGGCACCAGGCGACGAGCTGGTAACCGCTCAGTATGACAACACCAAGCCCGATGCAAATGAGGAACGCCGGCCAGCTCACGACGGAGTCTCCTTCCCAGCCGCCGAACGCGCCGGCAATCGCCTGGCTCCCGCAGAGGCAAGCCACCAGCAGCAGCGTCGGCCTGGGCGGGTCGGTCTCCGTCGGCTGCGACACATTATTGCTGGGTGATTCGCTCATGGCTACACGGCTCCTGGTGCTCCGTCAATCTTGACTTTTTGTGTTTGGCGGGGAGGGCAAGGCTCCCGAGCCGCGAAGCCGCGAGTTGGCAATTGGTAATTGGCAATTCTTCTCTATCAGCACTTCCGCATCACGCCCACCAGCACGCCCAGGATGTGCACGTCGCGGGTGGAATCGAGGAAAATCGGGTTCATCCTGCCGTTGGCCGGCTCCAGGCGGATGTGGTCCTTGTCCTTGAAAAAGCGTTTGAGGGTGACTTCGTTATCGACCATGGCCACGACTTTGTCGCCGTTGTCCGCGGTTTTCTGCTGGCGAATGACGACGTAATCGCCGTCGTCGATATGGCTGTCGATCATGGATTGTCCCTTGACGCGGAGGACGAAGTTGTGCGGGCCGCCGAACAGGTCGTTGAATTCCAGGCGGTCTTCCTGGGGCAAGGCGTGGATGGGGGCGCCGGCGGCGACGGCGCCGAGCAGGGGCAGGCCGCCCCACGCCGGCTTATAATCGAGCAGCTGGATCGCCCGCGCCGAAAAGCCTTTCCGCTTGATCAGCCCTTTCTTTTCCAGCGCTTTCAGATGGCACATCACTCCGTTAGGCGACTTGATGTCGAACTCTTCGCCAATCTCGCGGACCGTGGGGCCGTAGCCCCGCGACTCGATTTTGTCCTGGATGAAGTCGTAAATTTCCTTTTGCCGTTCGGTGAGCTGGCTGAAATCCGGCATGGAAAGCCTCCTTTTGTGAAAGTTCGTAGTGACCCGATTCGGTGGAAAGAAACCCGATGGATGCGGTCACTACCAACCCGGATAGTGAACTTCCGCATCTCCATCGACAGAAATCGATGTGAACCTAAGTATATTATACGTTCGTACACAAAAAAAGAGATCTTTTTGGGAATTTGACATTTTTTTTGGTATTCTGAAGTTTATCCAACTTTCGAAATTAACTCGTGGATGCAAATCAGGACCAGATCGTGCTCGCCTGGCATTCACCGGAAATTCGCAAACTCACCGAATATGCCGTAGCCTAACCCAGCCTAACCCAATGAAACACGCCTTCAAGGAATGGGCCGTCATCTGCCGGGCTTTGGCCGAGGGCCGCCAGGCGCTGATTTTGCGCAAGGGCGGCCTCGCCGAGGAATTTCGCCTGGAACAAACGCGCTTCTGGCTCTTTCCCACTTACACCCATCAGCAAAAGGAAGGCGTTCGCGGCGAAGCGCTGCCGTTGCTCAATCAGGTCCAGGCGGAGCGCCCGCCCGCCGGCATCGTGCGCATCAGCCATTTCGCCGAGGTCACGGGGGTTTATCATGTCCACGATCTGGTCCCCGCCCTGTGCCTGGCCCATCTGCACCTGTGGTCCGACGCCACGGTCGAAAAGCGCTTCGCCTACCGCGTTCCGGGACTGTACGTGATGCCGGTGCGGGTCTATCGCGCCGTCGAGGGGTTCGAGCTGCCGGACACGGCCTACTACCAGGGCTGCCGCAGTTGGATCGAGCTGGAAAAGGACCTGCCGACCGAAAGCGCGATCCCGGTTCTCTCCGACGAGCAAATGGAGAATCTGCATCGCAGTTTGGATTTGCTGCTGAATCCCACGGCGTTGGCGTAGGAATCCAACTTCACAACCACAGTTCACCACTCACCATTCACCACGAACGAAACTCGGTCGGGCAGCCTTCAGGGTTCAAACTCTCGCCAGCCGCGGCAGGTAAGCGGTCGTTTGGCGGAAAGCGACGGTTGCCCGCAAACATGAGGTTGTGGTACGATAGAGGCGCATCGCGGCATAACGTCGGGGGTGAGCAAATGGAGGCGGATCATTTCGAGGAAACCATGAATGCGTTCAAGGCACGGACCCCGTTCCGGCCGTTCACGGTGGTGTTGGTGAACGGGAACCGATATGAGGTGGATTTCCCTACTGCCTTGTTGGTGAGGGACGGCGTGGCGGTTTACCTCGCTGCGGGCGGCGTCCCGGTTATCTTTGATCACGAGGGGGTCAACCAGATCATCG